>CAZMBT010000010.1:0-24010 GCA_964564395.1 uncultured Alkalilacustris sp. | reverse complement strand
TCAGATGCGCCGGAATCACGCCGAAGGTCTCGGCCCCCGCGTCCATGGCGGCGCGCGCGACCTCGCCCATCAGCCCGACATCGCCCGCACCGTAGACAAGGCGCCAGTTGCGCCGCGCCAGCATCTGCCCCAGCGCGCGCGCCGTCTGCGCGTAAGGGGCGCGAGTCCCTTGGCGCGCGCCGCAGAATACACATATGGCATGTCGGGGGCGGTGCATGAGGCCGGTTCCGGGTGCAAATGGCTTTTCGGGTTGTTTGCCCTCTGGTAACCGGAGGTAGGGGACTGCTCAAGCGCGGGATGGCGCGCAAACCGGAGATCAGGCGCGATGGCGGACGGGTACGGCGCAGGGATGGCGGGCAAGGTGCTCGCGGCGGGGGTCGGTGTGGCCGTGGCGGCATCGGTCACGGCGGCTGTCTGGTATGTCACCCGCGACGGCCAGCCCGGCCCGATCCCGGCAGCCGATCCGGAGCGTGCCGCGATGGCGCCTGAAGCCGTCGAGACCGGACCACCCGGCGAACCTGCACCGCAAGCTGCTCCAGCGCAGGCGCCCGTGGACGGACCCGGGTCCGAGACCCGCCCCGGCGTGGCGGACCCCTCGGGGCTGGCGGATGTGCCAGAGGCGGCGGAGGCCGGCGTGCCGGGCCCCGCCGAGACCGTCGCGCCACGGATGCCGGATTTCGATGTCGTACGCGTGGAGCCGGATGGCTCTGCCCTCATCGCCGGGCGCGCGGAGCCGCTTGCGCGCGTGTCGGTGCTGCTGGACGGGGCCGAGGTCGGCGCTGCCGATACCGATGCGAGCGGCGATTTCGTCGCAATGCTGTCGCTGGGGCGCAGCGCGCAGCCGCGCGTCGTGACCCTGCGCACCGAGGCGCCGGATGGCACGGGTCCGGTTTCGCGCGACAGCGTGATCCTGGCCCCCACGCCCGAGCGCCAGCTTGCCGAGTCGGTGCCCGAAGGCGCTGATGCGATCGCTGCGACTGCGGATGGCGAGGCCGCCGTGGCGGCGCAGGACCGGCCGGGCACGGACCGCCTTGAGCGGACGGCGCAGGCGCCGGGCGCGGCCATGCCGTCGCCGCCGTTGCAGGTGCAGCCTGATGGTGCGGCTCCTGCGCCCGATGGACGCGTCGCCGATGGACCAGCGGCCGAGGCGCCTGACACGGCGCATGTCGGCGCCGATGCAGACCCGGACCTCGCCGGCGGCGAGGTCGCCCCGCCGGCGCTCGGGGACGGCGCAGATCTGCCCGCTATGGCGCGCACGCCCGACGCCGCGCGGCCGCAGGAAGACGCACATCCCGCGCCGCAGGCAACACCGGCGCCCGATGCGGTGACCGCCGGCGCCGCCGCGCCGGCCGCGTCGGTGGGCGATAGCGTGCCGCAGGCCCCCGATGCGCAGCCTGCACAGGCAGATCAGGGCGGCAGCCCGGCGGTTCTGCTGGCGCGCGGGGACGAGGTCGAGGTGCTGCAGCCTGCCCGCCTGCCGGGCGCGCCCGAGGTCATGGACAACGTTGTCGTCGACGCCATCTCATACGCCGCCGACGGCGCTGTGCGGCTGTCGGGCCGGGCCATTGATGAAGGCGGGGGCGGCGCGGTGCGGGTCTATGTGGACAGCCGTGAGGTGACGACCGCGCCGGTGGCGCCCGATGGCAACTGGCGTGCTGCCCTGCCGGATGTGGATACCGGCGTCTACACGCTGCGGGTGGACCAGGTGGATGAGGCCGGGCAGGTGGTGTCACGCTTCGAGACACCGTTCCAGCGCGAGGACCCGGACCGTGTGGCCCGGCAGGTCGGCGCGCCGGGCGAGACGCTGCCCGCCGAACTCGTGACCGTTCAGCCGGGTTACACGCTATGGGGGATCGCGCGGCAGGAATATGGCCGCGGCATCCTTTATGTGCAGGTGTTCACGGCGAATCGCGATCAGATCCGCAACCCGCATCTGATCTATCCCGGACAGGTCTTTTCAGTCCCCGAGATACCGCGCGAGGAGATCGAGGCACTTCCCTGAACCAGGCGCCGCGCGGTTGAGGGATTCGTCCGAATCCCGGCCGGCAAGAAGCGGGATGCGCCGCGCCTCGCTGGCATTCGGCCGGCGCACGCGCTAAGTGGCCCCTGCAAGCCAGAGAGCCAGCATGTCCTCACGCACCGACCCAGCCGCCCCCGATCCGGCCAAAGGTGACGCGCCCGGCCGGGGTGCGGCAACATCTCACACCGACCGGGCGGAACGCTATCGGGGCCTTCGCACCGTGGCGCGCGTCGCCCCGTATCTGTGGCCCGAGGATGCGCCCTGGGCGCGCCGTCGCGTGGTGGTCGCGATGCTGGCGCTGGTCGCCGCCAAGCTGATCGCGGTGGCGACGCCGCTCTTTTACAAGGGGGCGGTGGACGCGCTTGGTGGCGAGGCGGATGGCGTGGGCTGGATGCTTGCCGTCGGCGCTGTCGGGCTTACGGTCGCCTATGGCATGGCGCGGGTGATGAATGTCGGCTTTCAGCAGCTGCGCGATGCCGTCTTCGCGCGGGTCGGGCAGCGGGCCCTGCGCCAGATCGCGCTCGAGACCTTCCGCCATATCCACCGGCTGAGCCTGCGCTATCACGTCGGCCGCCGCACCGGCGGGCTGTCGCGCGTGATCGAGCGGGGCGTCAAGGGCGTCGATTTCCTGCTGCGCTTTCTGCTGTTTTCCATCCTGCCGCTGATCCTCGAGCTGCTGCTCATCGGCGTCGTGCTCTTTGTGCTGTTCGATGCGCTGTATCTGCTGACCGTGGTGGTTACGATCACGCTCTATGTGTGGTTCACCTTCAAGGTGACCGAATGGCGGGTGCGCATCCGCCGCGAAATGAACCGGCAGGACACCGACGCGAACCAGAAGGCGATCGACAGCCTGCTCAACTTCGAGACGGTAAAGTATTTCAACGCCGAAGAGCGCGAGGCTATGCGCTACGACCGCTCGATGGCGCAATACGAGGTCGCCGCCGTCAAGACCAACCACAGCCTCGCGCTGCTCAACTTCGGGCAGTCGCTGATCATCACTGCCGGGCTGGTTGTGGTGATGGTGATGGCGGCGCTCGGCGTGCAGCGCGGCGATCTGACGGTCGGCGATTTCGTGATGGTCAATGCCTACATGATCCAGCTCACGACGCCGCTGAACTTCCTGGGCACGGTGTATCGCGAAATCCGTCAGGCGCTGGTCGATATGGGCGAGATGTTCGACCTGCTCGAACAGCCCGCCGAGGTCGCCGATGCGCCCGGCGCGCGTCCGCTGCGGGTGCAGGGCGGCGAAGTGGTGTTCGAGAATGTGCGGTTCGGCTATGATTCGGCGCGCGATGTGCTTGATGGTATCGACCTGCGGGTCGGTCCGGGCGAGACCGTCGCGCTTGTCGGGCCGTCGGGGTCGGGCAAATCCACCATCGGACGGCTGCTGTTTCGTTTCTATGACGTGACCGGCGGCGCCATCCGCATCGACGGGCAGGATCTGCGCGATGTGACCCTGTCCAGCCTTCATGCCGTGATCGGGGTCGTGCCGCAGGATACCGTGCTGTTCAACGACTCGCTATTTTACAATATCGCCTACGGCAATGCCGACGCCAGCGTAGCCGATGTGCAGGCCGCAGCGCGTGCCGCCCGGATACATGATTTCATCGTGTCCTTGCCCGAGGGCTATGACACCGTTGTCGGCGAGCGCGGGATGAAGCTGTCGGGCGGCGAAAAGCAACGCGTCGGGATCGCGCGCACGCTGTTGAAGGACCCGCCGATCCTGCTGCTCGACGAGGCGACGAGCGCGCTCGATTCGCATACCGAACAGGACATCCTCGAGGCGCTGCGCGATCTGGGTCGCGGGCGCAGCGTCATCACGATCGCGCATCGGCTGTCCACCGTGATCGATGCCGATCGCATCGTGGTGCTGGCCGACGGGCGGGTGATCGAGCAGGGTGGCCATGCCGACCTGCTCGCCGCGGGCGGGGCCTATGCGCGGATGTGGCAGCGCCAGCACAGTGCACCCGACGCCGCCCTGGAAGACGCCGGCGCGGACGGCGCCCCGCGCGGGCGCTGAAGGCGAGAGGCTGCCGCGCAGGGCTGGATCCGGAGCCCTCCGGGTCGCCTGCGCCGCTCTCGGGCAAGGGCAATCCCGATCAAGTGCGACACGCGATCGCGCCGGCGCGGAGGCGCCTGGATCGATTCGCCGTCTCCAGCCGCTGTCTTGTCGTGCGATCCGCTCGATCCCCTTTTCGCTCCGGTCGCAGCGAAGGCTACCCCTTCGCGGAGATCGCGGCGAGGACACGCGCCCAGCTGCGCACCCCCTTGTGAAAGCTCTCCAGATCGTACTTCTCGTTCGGCGAATGGATCTGGTCATCGTCGCGCCCGAAACCGATCAGCATCGAATCCATCCCCAGGATGCGCTTGAAATGCCCGGCGATGGGGATCGAGCCGCCCGAGCCCACAAAGGCTGCGGGCCTGGGCCATTCGTCCGACAGCGCGACGCGGGCCTGCTCGAAGGCGGGGTGATCGATGGCCATCCGACTGGCCGGCGAGGCGCCGTGATCGGTGAACGCCACCGAGCAGTCGGGGGGCAGCATGGCGCGCACATGGGCGCGGAAGGTTTCGCGGATCTTCAAGGGGTCCTGGTCGCCGACCAGCCGAAAGCTGATCTTTGCGGTGGCCTGCGAAGGCAGCACCGTCTTGAAGCCGTCGCCCTGATACCCGCCGCCGATGCCGTTGATCTCGCAGGTGGGGCGCGACCACAGCATTTCCAGCGCGCTGCGGTCCTGTTCACCGGCGGGATGCGACAGCCCGACGGCGCCGAGGAACGCCTCGGCATCGAAGCCCAGCGCCTCCCACTGTTTGCGCACGGTATCGGAAAGCTCCGGCACGCCGTCGTAGAAGCCGGGCAGGGTGATGCGCCCGGTTTCGTCGCGCAGGCTGGCGATGATGTCGGCAAGCACGCGGATGGGGTTCATCGCCGCGCCGCCGAACATGCCCGAATGCAGATCCTTGTCGGGGCCCGTGATGGTCAGCTCCTCGCCCAGCAGGCCGCGCAGCATCGTCGTCACCGCCGGGGTCTTCCGATCGAACATGCCGGTATCGCAGATCAGCGCGATGTCGGCCTTCAGCTCCTCGGCATTGTCGCGCATGAACGGCACCAGCGAGGGGGACCCCGATTCCTCCTCGCCTTCGAACAGGATCGAGATGCGCGCGGGCAACCGGCCATGGACCGCGATCCAGGCGCGGCAGGCCTCGACGAAGGTCATGAGCTGGCCCTTGTCATCGGCGGCGCCGCGCCCGCGGATGACCTTGCCGCCGGGACCGTCCTCCAGCGCAGGGTCGAACGGATCCCGGTGCCACAGCTCCAGCGGGTCGACCGGCTGCACGTCGTAATGACCGTAGAACAGCAGATGCGGGCCGGTCCCGTCGGCGTGGCCGACGACCATGGGATGCCCGGGTGTGCGGCGTTTCGAGGCGTTCATCCCGAGGCTCTGAAGATCCTCGACCAGCCAGTCGGCCGCCTTGTCGCAGTGCCCCGCATAGGCCGGGTCGGTGGACACCGAGGGGATGCGCATGAGCGCCATCAGGCGCTCCAGCGCCTGGGGCAGCGTCTCGTCGATATGGGACAGCACGGGGTCGAGGTCGGCATTGCCGGTCATGGCGGGCTCCTTGCATTGGCTCCGGCAGACCGTATCAGCGCCGCCCCCGGTGTCCAGTGCCGCCCGATCACCGGCGCCCGGCCGGGGCAGCGGCGTGGAAGTCACGCCGTCATGACCGCATGAGTTGATCTCGATCAATTGCGCGCGCAGCGGCAATATGTAACGGTTCCAAGATCACTGCGAATGTAATAGATAATTGAGCAACATCCTGTCCCAGCCCGTTCGCCAGGGAGAAAGACGTGAACTATTCAGCCGCCATCGATGCCGCCCTCGATCGCCTCCATGAGGAAGGGCGTTATCGGACCTTTATCGATGTTCAGCGTCGTATGGGGAATTTCCCGAAGGCGGTCTGGCGCCGGCCCGACGGGTCCGAGCAGGACATCACCGTGTGGTGCGGCAATGACTATCTGGGCATGGGGCAGCATCCGGCGGTAATTTCGGCGATGCAGGACGCGCTCGCGGCGGCGGGGGCCGGATCAGGCGGAACGCGCAACATCTCCGGCACCACCGTTTACCACAAGCGGCTCGAGGCCGAGCTGGCGGATCTGCACGGCAAGGAGGCGGCGCTGTTGTTCACCTCGGCCTACATCGCCAATGACGCGACGCTTTCGACGCTGCCGAAGCTGCTGCCGGGACTGATCATCTATTCCGATGCGCTCAACCATGCCTCGATGATCGAGGGGGTCCGGCGCAATGGCGGCGCCAAGCGTATCTTCCGCCATAACGACGTGGCGCATCTGCGCGAATTGCTCGAAGCCGACGATCCCGCCGCACCGAAGCTTATCGCCTTCGAATCGGTCTATTCGATGGACGGCGATTTCGGCCGGATCGCCGAGATCTGCGACCTTGCCGAGGAATTCAACGCGCTGACCTATCTCGATGAGGTGCACGCCGTCGGCATGTATGGCCCGCGCGGCGGCGGCGTTGCCGAGCGTGACGGCCTTGCGCACAGGATCGATATCTTCAACGGCACGCTGGGAAAGGCATTCGGCGTGCATGGCGGCTACATCGCGGCGAGTGCGCGGATGTGCGACGCCGTGCGCTCCTATGCGCCGGGGTTCATCTTCACAACCTCGCTGCCGCCAGCGGTTGCGGCGGGGGCAGCGGCCTCGGTTCGCCATCTCAAGAGGGATCAGGCGCTGCGCGACAAGCACCAGGAACAGGCCAGGATCCTGAAGACGCGGCTCAAGGGGCTGGGCATGCCGATCATCGACCACGGGAGCCACATCGTGCCTGTCCATGTCGGCAACCCCGTGCATTGCAAGCAGATTTCCGACATGCTGCTTGAGGATTACGCCATCTATGTGCAGCCGATCAATTTTCCGACGGTGCCGCGCGGCACGGAACGGCTGCGCTTTACCCCGTCGCCGGTGCATGACGGGCCGATGATCGACAAGCTTGTGCGCGCCATGGATGCGCTCTGGTCGCATTGTGCGCTAAATCGCGCCGAATTGAGCGCGTGATCGTCTGGCATCTTTCCAAGTGACGCATCTGTGAGTAGTATGGCGCGAGGACGCGCGGGCTGAGTCGCGCGCCTGCATCGCCGGCCGGAGTGTCGGAACGGGGCAGCGAGGGGCAGAGTGCATGATCGGTCGCAGGGCGCAAGCTTCGGCGCAGGATGGCGACAAGCCGATGAGCTTTGACGATTACGACCTGCGCCTTGGCGACATCATGCGCGGTGAGCGCGCGACGATCGGCAAATCCCTCCTCGACGTTCAGCGCGAGCTCAAGATCCGGGCGACCTATGTTGCCGCCATCGAGAATTGCGACGTGGCCGCGTTCGAGACGCAGGGCTTCATCGCCGGATATGTGCGTTCATACGCGCGTTATCTCGGGCTCGACCCGGAATGGGCCTACCAGAAGTTCTGCCACGAGGCCGATTTCACGGTCCCCGACGGAATGTCGGCAGCGGCGGCCGCGAAGCCGGGGGTGGCGCGGGTCGCGCCGGCGCGCGATTATCACGACCCCTTGGCCAATCCGTCGATCAACTTCACGCCGCCGCGCGAATCCCTTCTGGGGCGGCTGGAGCCGGCTGCGCTGGGCTCCATCGCAGTGCTGGTGGCGCTGATCGCCGGAATCGGCTTCGGCGGTTGGACGGTGGTGCGCGAGATTCAGAAAGTGCAGGTGGCACCGATCGACCAATCGCCCGATGTCGTCGCCGAACTGGACGTGATTCCCGCAGTACGGAGCGCGTCTTCCGGAGGGACCGCGGACACGGCCGACGATATCGCGATGCCGGGTCCGGACGCCTTCGGTCGGCTGTACCGGCCGCAGCCGCTCGACGCGCCGGTCATGACGGCACGTGACGGGCCGATATCGGCGATCGATCCGCGCCATGGACGGCGCGGCGGCCCGCACGAGCAGCCGGGCGCGGAGCGTGTCGCCGAGGCGACACCCATGGCCCCGGCCATGCCGCAAGGATTCGGCGGCGTCGGGCAGATCGCATCTGCGGCCGATGCGCAAGGCGACATGGCATCAGGGGCGGCGGACAATGCGGCACCCGGCGGCGTTCAGGTTGTCGAGGCGCAGGCGCCCGAGGTCGAGTTGATGGCCGTGCGCCCTGCCTGGGTTCGCGTCAGCGCGGCTGACGGGACGGTGCTTCTCGAAAAGACAATGGAAAGCGGCGAGCGCTATACCGTGCCGCGCACAGAAGATCCGCCGCGCCTGCGGACCGGCAATTCGGGCGCGGTCTATTTCCGGGTCGGTGACGAGACCTACGGGCCGAGCGCGCCGGGTGCACAGATCGCAAGCAATATCGCGCTTTCGGTCGAGGCGGTGACCGCCGATTTCGATATCGCTGATCTGAGCGGTGACCCGGATCTGCGCGAGATGATCGCGGTCGCCGAGGCCGGCGAGGAGTAAGCGGCGCCCGCCCGACAGCCGATGTCACAGCGATACGGCGGGGATTGCCGGGCCGGGGCGTGACAGCTATCTGACTGCATGACAGGCACACCGGTATCGGGCCTGCACAGTTCAAGGAGCCGCGCGACATGACTCACAACCCGATCCGCCCCTGGCGCAATATTGAAAGGCGTGTGTCGCGGCGCATTCATGTCGGGTCGGTTCCCGTGGGTGGTGATGCGCCGATCTCGGTGCAGACGATGACCAATACCGACGGCACCGATGCGAAGGCGACGCTTGCGCAGATCGAGGCCTGCGCCGAGGCCGGGGCCGATATCGTGCGGGTTTCGGCCCCGGACGAGGCCACAACCCGCGCGTTGCACGAGATCTGCCGCGAAAGCCCGGTGCCCATCGTCGCGGACATCCATTTCCATTACAAGCGGGCGATCGAGGCCGCTGAAGCCGGCGCGGCCTGTCTGCGCATCAATCCAGGCAACATCGGCAGCGAAACGCGCGTGCGCGAAGTCATCCGCGCGGCGAAGGACCATGGCTGCTCTATCCGTATCGGGGTCAATGCCGGCTCGCTGGAGCGGCACCTGCTGGAAAAATACGCCGAACCCTGCCCCGAGGCGATGATCGAGTCGGGGCTCGAGCATATCCGCATCCTTCAGGACAACGATTTCCACGAGTTCAAGATCAGCGTGAAGGCCTCGGACGTGTTCCTCGCCGCCGCCGCCTATCAGGGCCTTGCCGAGGCGACGGACGCGCCCATTCATCTGGGCATCACCGAGGCCGGCGGGCTGATGTCGGGGACGATCAAGTCCGCGATCGGGCTGGGCAACCTGCTCTGGGCGGGCATCGGCGACACGCTGCGCGTCAGCCTGTCGGCGGATCCGGTCGAGGAGGTCAAGGTCGGCTATGAGATCCTCAAGTCGCTGGGCCTGCGTCATCGCGGCGTCAACATCATCTCCTGCCCATCCTGCGCGCGGCAGGGCTTCGACGTCATCAGGACCGTCGAGATCCTCGAGGAGCGCCTCGCCCATATCAAGACACCGATGAGCCTGAGTATCATAGGTTGCGTGGTGAACGGCCCCGGAGAAGCGCTGATGACGGATGTCGGCTTTACCGGCGGCGGTGCCGGGGCGGGCATGGTGTATCTTGCCGGTGCGCAAAGCCACAAGCTGTCGAATGATGATATGGTCGAACATATCGTCGAACAGGTCGAGAAGCGCGCCGCCGAGATCGAGGCGGAAAAGGCGCGCGCGAGCCACGCCGCCGAATGACCGCGCGGGGGCCGCGCCGCGACCTCAGCCCTCGCGCGCGGCTTCCACCAGCTCCTGCATGTCGGCGCGGGGCAGGAAGCCGCGCACGATCTCGTCGCCGAGGATGAAAGTCGGCGTGCCGGTGATGTCGAGGCTCTGCGCAAGGCGCCGGTTCTCGGCGATGACAGTGTCCACCTCGCGGCTGTCCATATGCGCTGCGATGGTGTCGTGGGTCAGCCCGAATTCGTCCGACATGCGGCGCAGCTGCTCTTGTGTCAGGTCGGAGCGCATCGTGAGCAGCGCATCATGCACCTGCGCGTAGGCGGCATCGCCATGGGTCTGCAGGGTGGCGATCGCATAGCGTGCGGCCAGTTCCGATTGCGCCCCGAGGATCGGGAACTCCTTGACGATGAAGCGGATATTGCCGTCGTCTTCGAGCAGCGCGGTGATCTCGGGATGTGCCCGCATGCAGAATCCGCAGCGGTAGTCGACGAACTCCACCAGGGTGACATCGCCCTCCGGGTTGCCGCCGACCCACGAATGCCCGTCATTCACCAGGGCGTCGGAATAGCGCTCGACCAGTTCGGCATCCGATGTCGATTGCGCCTGCGCGTGGCGCTGTTCGAGGATGGTGATCGCTTCGATGATCACTTCGGGATTGTCCAGAAGATAGGCGCGCACTTCGTCGCGGAATGCCGCGCGCTCGGTGTCGTCCATGTCGGTCAGATCGAATGCTGCAAGCGCGCCAGGCATGAGCAGCATGACGGTGGCGAGGCACAGGGCGGCGAGGCGGCGCAGCATCGGGATCTCCGGGTTATGAGGGTTCGGCCGTGCGCGCCGCAGCGGGCGCGCTGCGCATCAGTGCACCACCGAGGCGCGGTGCGCAACATGTTCGGGCTTCGGCCGAGCGGGGATTTCGCCTTGCGGCCCGCTGTTGTAGGGTCGGGTCAAAACGGGTTCGGGCATATGTTCAGCAGATTGCACCGCGGCGCCCTTTTGCTGATCTCGCTTATGGCGGTGATTCAGCCCGCGGGCGCCGACGATATGACGGCGCTCGTGCGGGTGGATGTGGCGCGATCCGCACTTGCCGAGACGGGCGGTGGCGTTGAGCTGCGGCTCGACATGAGCCAGCCCGTTCCCTATCGGGTGCAGCTCATGCAGGATCCGCCGCGGGTGGCGCTCGATTTCAACGAGGTGGACTGGACCGGGGTCGATCTGCGTGCGCTGGCGCAGGATACGACCTCGGTACGCGCGTTGCGGGCCGGTGCGCTCGATCCGGGCTGGTCGCGGCTGGTGCTGGAGATGGACTCGCCGTTCGACGTGGCGACCGCCGATCTGCGCCGCGACGATGATACCGGCCGCGCCGTGCTGACCGTCCGGTTGGAGCCGATCTCGGCCGCGATGCTGGCCGAGCGCGCACTGCCGGCGTCGGAGGAGGCAGACTCCGTCGCATCGGCGCCGCAGCCGTCGGAGGACCGGCTGGTCGTCGTTCTCGATCCGGGGCATGGGGGTATCGATCCGGGCGCCCAGAGCGACGGGCTGACCGAGGCGGAGCTGATGCTGACCTTCGCGCGTGAGCTGCGCGAGCGCTTGCGCCGCGCCGGCGGGTTCGAGGTGGTGATGACGCGAGATGACGATGTCTTCGTTTCCCTCGAGGGGCGCATCCGGATCGCGCGGGCGGCGGGTGCGGATGTGTTCCTGTCGCTGCATGCCGATGCGCTGGCCGAGGGCGCGGCGTCCGGGTCCACGGTATACACCTTTGACGAAGATGCGACGGACGCCGCCGCTGCCGCGATGGCCGAACGCCATGAACGCGACGGGCTGCTGGGCGGTGTCGACCTGACGGGGCAGGACGATGCGATCGCCAAGGTCCTGATGGCGGTGGCGCGCGACGAGACGGCGCCGCGTACCGACAGGCTGGCCGATGCCCTGATCGGCGCCATCCGCGCGCAGACCGGACATCTGCATCGCCGCCCGCGGCAGGCGGGGGCGTTTTCGGTGCTCAAGGCGCCGGATATTCCCTCGGTCCTGCTGGAACTCGGGTTTCTTTCGAGCGCCACGGATCGCGCCCTGCTTGTCGATGAAGCGTGGCGTGCGCAAATGGCGGAGGCGGTGGTGCAGGCCCTGCAGGACTGGGCGGAGGCAGAGGCCGTACAGCGCGCCGCCGACTGAGCGGATCCCGGCCGGCCGGGCGCGCAACCCTTTTGACGCTGCCACGGTGCGGCAGTATAAGACAACGCTTGCGAGACGGAGAGCCGCGTTGCTCAGAGCTATCACATCCCTTTTCGGTGCCCTTCTCAGCTTTGTGACGATGGGCGTCATCGTCGCCGCGCTCAGCATCGCGACGGTGGTCTGGTACTACAGCCGCGATCTGCCGAGCCACGAAAGCCTCGCCCAGTATGCACCGCCCACCATCAGCCGGATCTACTCGACCGAGGGCGCCCTGATCGACGAGTTCGCGCAGGAGCGGCGCCTCTTCGCCACGATCGAGGACATTCCCGAAACGGTCAAGCAGGCCTTCATTTCGGCCGAGGACAAGAATTTCTATACCCATCAAGGCTATGACCCACGGGGCATGGCGGCGGCCGTCTATGATGCGATCCGAACGCGCGGTGAAACCCTGCGCGGTGCTTCGACGATCACGCAGCAGGTGATGAAGAACTTCCTTCTGTCGGGCGATCGCACGGGCGAACGCAAGATCAGGGAAATCATCCTCGCCACCCGGCTTGAAGCAACCTTGAGCAAGGACAAGATCCTGGAGCTCTATCTCAACGAGATATTTCTCGGTCAGAATTCCTACGGCGTGGTCGCGGCGGCGCAGACCTATTTCAACAAGTCGCTCGACGAGCTGGAGCTGCATGAAGCCGCGTTTCTCGCGGCGCTGCCGCAGGCGCCGTCGAATTACCATCCGGTGCGTGCGCATTCGCGGGTGCTGGCCCGGCGCAACTGGGTCCTGGGGCAGATGCACGAGAACGGCTATATCGATGCAGAAGCGCTGGAGGCGGCGCGTGCCGAGCCGCTGCGTACCGTGCAGGGGGGCGATTTCCCGGCCGCGCGACAGGAATTACCGCCACGCGATTACTTCACGGACGAGATCCGGCGGCAGCTGTCTGACAGTTTCGGCGAGCGCGAGTTCTTTGGTGGCGGCCTGACGATCCGCGCGACCGTGGATCCGCAGTTGCAGGACGCCGCAGCGCGTGCGCTGCGCGACGGGTTGCAGCGCTATGACCGCAGCCGCGGCGTCTGGCGGGGCACCGGCGAGCGTATCCCCGATGAGGCGTTGCAAAGCGAGGAGGAGTGGCGCGCCGCGCTCGCGCGGGCCGATGTGCCGCGCGATATCGCGGGGTGGCGGCCGGCGGTGGTGCTGTCGGTCGATGGCGGCGCGGCGCAGCTGGGCGTTCAGGGTGTTGCGCAGGGCGATGGCGGTCATGTGGTTCCGGCGGATGACGTGAGCTGGGCGCGCCCGCAGCGCGCGGATGGCAGCCTTGGCGCGCAGGCGCAGGGCGCCGGTGATCTGGTTGCGCCGGGCGATGTGGTGCTTGTGGCGCCGCTCGACGATGAGGAGGCGTCGCCGCGCCGGTGGTCCTTGCGGCAGGTGCCCGAGGTGCAGGGCGGGCTGATGGCGATGGACGTCAATACGGGCCGAGTTCTCGCCATGCAGGGCGGCTTTTCGTATCAGGACTCGGTTTTCAACCGGGCCAGCCAGGCGATGCGGCAGCCGGGTTCGGCATTCAAGCCGTTTGTTTTCGCCGCCGCCCTCGACAGTGGCTATACCCCGGCCACCATCGTCATCGACGCCCCCATCGAGGTCGATACCGGCGAGTCGATCTGGCGCCCCAGCAACTATTCCGACCGCTTCTACGGCCCGACCCCGGTGCGCACCGGCATCGAGATGTCGCGCAACCTGATGACGGTGCGACTGGCGCGCGAGGTCGGCATGGACGTTATCGGCGACTACGCCGAACGCTTCGGCGTGTATGACCGGATGCAGGGCAACCTCGCCAATGCGCTGGGCAGCCAGGAGACGACGCTGTTCGACATGGTCGCTGCCTATGCGATGTTTGCCAATGGCGGTGAGCGGGTGGAGCCCACGCTCGTGGATCGCGTGCAGGATCGTTGGGGCCGGACCGTCTATCGCCATGATCGGCGCGAATGCATCGATTGCGACACCGAGGAGCTGCCCGCAGGGCAGGCACCGCGCATCGAGACCGATCGCGAGCGCGTGATGGACCCGATCACGGCCTATCAGCTGACCTCGATGCTCAAGGGCGTGGTGGATCGCGGCACGGCAAGCCGGATCGATCTGCCGGTCCCGATCGCCGGCAAGACGGGCACCACCAACGACACGCGCGATGTCTGGTTCGTCGGGTTCTCGTCCAACATCGTCGCCGGTTGCTATGTCGGCCATGACCGACCGCGGCCGCTCGGCGCCGGTGTTTCGGGCGGCGGCACTTGCGGTCCGATCTTCGAGGACTTCATGCGCGTGGCGGTCGAACAGTATGGCGGCGGCCCGTTCGCCGTGCCCGAAGGCGGCGAGTTCATCAATATCGATCGCCGCAGCGGCGAACGGCTGGGCAGCGATGCCTCCGGTGACAACGTCGTGGCCGAGCTGTTCCGCGCCGGGCAGGAGCCTGTCTTCGGCAGCGACGCGCTGGTGGATGGGGGCTTCGCGATGGGGGCGAATCTGCCGCTGTTCTCGGAAGATGAGGATGAACCCGCCCTGGCGCAGGACGGCACGGGCGATCCTGACGCTGTCGAAGGCGCTGAGGATGGGCAATCCCCCGACCGCGCCGATTTCGGCACCCTCAGCTCGGGCGGGCTTTACTGAGCTTGTTCGCGCCCGTGCAACGGGCTATCACGCCACGGCCAGCCACCGACGTTGAGAGGCTTTTACATGCGTGCCGAAACGCAGACCCGGGTCGATGCCATCCGCAAGTCGCTGCACCTTCTGGGGCAGCGCATGGGACGGGACAGTGCGCAGCATCGCCTTGAGGAATTCGACGCGATGACCGAGGATCCCGATCTCTGGTCCGACCCGGACCGGGCCCAGAAACTCATGCGCGACCGTCAGGCGCTGGTCGATGCGATGCAGACCCATGACAGCATCGCGCAGCAGCTCGACGACAATATCGAACTGATCGAGATGGGCGAGGCCGAGGGCGATGCCGAGGTCGTCGCCGAGGCGGAGGAGGCGCTCAAGGCGCTGGCCGAACGCGCCGCCGCGAAGGAGATCGAGGCGCTGCTCGATGGCGAGGCCGATGCGAACGACACGTATCTGGAAATCAACGCCGGCGCGGGCGGCACCGAAAGCTGCGACTGGGCCGCGATGCTGGCGCGCATGTATGTGCGCTGGGCCGAGTCCAAGGGCTATACAGTCGAGCTGCTCAACGAAAGCGCCGGCGACGAGGCCGGGATCCGGTCTGCCGCATACAGGATCTCGGGGCGCAATGCCTATGGCTGGTTGAAATCCGAGACGGGCGTGCATCGTCTGGTGCGTATCTCGCCCTTCGACAGTTCGGCGCGCCGGCATACGTCGTTTTCCTCTGTCTGGGTGTACCCGGTCATCGACGACAATATCGAAATCGAGGTGAACCCCTCCGATATCCGTGTGGACACGATGCGTGCGTCGGGCGCTGGCGGTCAGCATGTCAACACCACCGACTCGGCGGTTCGGATGACGCATATTCCCACCGGAATTGTGGTGACCAGCTCCGAGAAGTCGCAGCATCAGAACCGCGATATCGCGATGAAGGCGCTGAAATCCCGCCTCTATGAACTGGAGCTGCGCAAGCGCACCGAGAGTATCCAGGAGCAGCACGACGCGAAAGGCGATGCCGGATGGGGCAACCAGATCCGGTCGTATGTGCTGCACCCGTACCAGATGGTGAAGGATCTGCGCACAGGGGTCGAGACTTCCGACACCGAAGGCGTGCTGGATGGCGAACTCGACCGCTTCATGGCCGCGACACTGGCGCAGAAGGTCGAGGGGTTGAGTCGCGCCGAAGCGCATGCCGAGGACTGATGGCGAACAGGTCCCAAGGCCGCCGGGTCGGGCTGCTGTGGCGTTGCGCAGCGCAGGGCCCGCACGTAAGCTGCGGATCCTGAGCGGAGCAGGTCATGAGCGATCACACAGCGATTCCCCCGTCCACGATCCCCGCGATCAGGCCGCTTGAACGCGGCGCCCTGCCGCGGCTTCTGCGTGCGGGGTGGCGCGACTTCATGCGCGCGCCGCAGTTCGGCCTGTTCTTCAGCCTTGTCTATGTGCTGGGCGGCTGGGCGCTCTATCATGTCTTCGTCGCGTCGGGCAGCTATCTGTGGTTCATTCCGGTGGCCGTCGGCTTTCCGATCCTGGCACCCTTTGCGGCTGTGGGCCTGTACGAGGTGAGCCGCAGGCTCGAGCAGGGGCTGGCATTGAACTGGCGCGATGTCCTGATCTGTGTGTGGCAACAGAAGGATCGGCAGGTGCCGTCGATGTCGGTGGTGATCCTGCTGATCTTCATGTTCTGGGTCTTTGTGGCGCATACGCTCTTTGCCCTGTTCTTCGGGATGCAGGCTTTCACCGGCTCGGCGCCGGAACTGCTGATGACGCGCAACGGGCTGATGATGCTGGGGCTGGGCACGGTGATCGGCGGCGCCATGGCCGCGGCAGTCTTCGCCCTGACGGTGATCAGCCTGCCGCTGCTGCTGGATCGTGAGCTCGACTTCGTCACCGCGATGATCACGTCGGTCTCGGCGGTCATGGCCAGCCGGGTGGCGATGGTTCTCTGGGCCGGGGTGGTGGCGCTGTCACTGGCGGCTGCGATGGTTCCGGGATTTCTGGGCCTGTTCGTGGCGCTGCCGGTCCTGGGGCACGCGACCTGGCATCTGTATCGCGAGGTCCTGCCCGACGAGTGCTGACGGGGGATGCGACCGCTTGCCGCAATGCGGAGCGCGGTTTATCGTATTCGCAGCTCTTCAGTGGAGGACCCGATGACCGAACATGCCGCAATGTCACCGCCATCGCCGGTGCCGGCCCCGCGCGCCATCGCACGATCCGAATTGTCCGAGATCCTGCGCGCTGGCTGGGGCGATTTCCGCCGGGCACCGCAATTCGGGCTGTTCTTTTCCCTGTTCTATGTCGTGGGCGGCATCCTGCTCTATTACGGCTTCGTCTCGGTCGGGCAGCCGATGTGGTTCATGCTGTTCGTCGTCGGGTTTCCCTTGCTGGCGCCGTTCGCAGCGGTCGGGCTGTACGAGGTCAGCCGCCGACTGGAGACGGGCGAGCCGCTCAGCTGGGGCGGGGTGCTCGGATGCCTGTTCGAGCAGCGCGACCGGCAGATTTCCTTCATGGCCGTGATCGTGATCATCGCCTTCGGCTTCTGGATCATTCTCGCGCGGGGCATCTTTGCCATTTTCATGGGCCAGACCGGCTTCGGAACCGAAACGATCGGCATGTTGTTGTCGGTGCAGGGGGTGTTCATGGTGCTTGTTGGCACGGTCGTCGGTGGGGCCATGGCCGCGGCGCTGTATGCCGTAACCGTGATCAGCCTGCCGCTGCTGCTCGATCGGGAGGTCGATTTCGCCACTGCGATGATCACCAGCTACAAGACAGTATCTGAGAACCCGAAGGTGATGTTCACCTGGGCCGCGATCATCGCCGCGATGCTGTTCGTCGGGATGCTGCCCGCATTCCTCGGGTTACTGGTCGTGCTGCCGGTGCTCGGGCATGCCAGCTGGCACATGTATCGCCGCGTTCTGGTTGATTAGCGCATGCCGGGCCGGAATAGGCTCGAAGCCGTCCGGAGCGCTTGCGGCCCGGGCATGACGTCCGCCCCGTCGGTCCGTAGGGGCGCAGCCGTGGTGCGACGCGGCCGCATTCTGCGCCCATCTCGGTCGGGCGCATGCCCTACCCGGGGCCAATTCCGATCAAACGCCATACGCTGCCGAGTGGGGCACGCGGGCAACCGGGATGACCACGCGCGACAGGGTCCTTGAGGTTTCAGCACGCACCCCGCAAGATCACGCCGCACCCGATGCACAAGCGGGCGCGGCGTCACCTCGATCACTGATCCGGGCTATTCAGCCCTTCCTCGAGGCGGCGCCACCCTGGGCGCTGCCTTCCGTTGCTTGCGCCTTTTCCGGCTGCGCCCCGCTGGTGCGCGCCTGCTGTTGCTGCGCCGCCGCCTGCTGTTGCTGCTTCGCTGTCGCCTGCGCTTGAGGCTGCTGCTGCTTTTGCTGACGATCCGCGCCACCGCTGTTCAACGGATCTTCCTGACGCTGCACCGAGCCTTCGAAATGCGCGCCCGATTCGATGGCGATGGTCTTGTGGATGATGTCGCCTTCCACACGTGCCGTGGAGGTGAGCCGCACCTTCAGACCGCGCACACGTCCCACGACCCGTCCATTCACGACGATATCGTCCGCGATCACCTCGCCCCGGATGGTGGCGCCTTCGCCAACCGTCAGCAGATGCGCGCGAATGTCGCCATCGACATTGCCCTCGACCACGATGTCGCCACTGGACTGCATGTTGCCCGTGACGCTCAGATCCGAGGACAGCAGCGACGCGGGCGGCTTCGCCTTCTTGGCGCCTTGCGTGCTGGCCTGAGCATAGTCGGTGGCGGACCGGCCCTCGTCATGGGCGGGGCCGGTCTGCGGCTCCTCGCTGGTCTTTTTGGGCCCCGGTTCGTTGATCCTGCTTTTAGAAAACATTTCTCGCCGCCTTTACATAGGACATCGGATTGATCGGCTTGCCATCGATGCGCACCTCGTAGTGCAGGTGCACGCCGGTGGACCGTCCTGTAGTGCCCATATCACCGATCCGGTCGCCGCGCGATACCCTTTGCCCCTCCGTGACGTGAACGGCATTGAGATGCGCATAGTAGGTTTCGATACCGAAAGCGTGCTCGATCTTCACCAGCCGGCCGAACCCGCCCTGCCAGCCGGCATGCGTCACGACGCCGTCCGAGGTCGCGTAGATCGGCGTGCCGCGACGCCCGGCCCAGTCGACCCCGTTATGCATGCGTGACGCGCCCGTCTTGGGATCCCGGCGCGAGCCGAAGCCCGAGGTCATGCGCACGCCCGATGCCACGGGTTCGGCGAAGGGCGCCTTTTCCGCCGCGATGCGGAATTGATTGATGCGTTGCAGCCCGGCCATGATGTCCTGGGCGCGCAGTTCGGTCGCGTCCGGCTCCAGGTCCCCCTTGGTCGAGATGGTCAGCGGCCGCAGCGCCGCGGTTTCGGAAGCGTAGCCCTGGCGCACCTCCGACAGGATGCGTTCGGGCGGCAGTCCGACGTCGCGGAATACCTTCGCGAGCGGCTCCATCGACATTTCCACGGCCTGTTCGAGTTGCGAGAAGATGCGCTTGTTGCGGTCCTCGATGAGCCGCTTCTCCATCTCGACATGCTCGATCTGCTGCTTGGCCTGGGCGACTTCGGCGATCATGAGGTCGCGTTCCTCGCTCGTGCGGCCCAGAGCCTCGGACAGGAAGGCCAGCGCGTCCTCGACGTCCTGAAGGCGCGCCGCGTCATCCTCGGCGGCGCCGCTTTCCTCGTTGAGCGCCAGGGTGAGGCGGGCGACGCGGTCGCGCGCCTCGTTACGCTCTGCGATTACCTTGCGCATGGTATTCTGGACGACGTCGAGACCGGTTTCCAACTCCTTGCGGCGGTCTTCGGACTCCAGAAGCAGCGACTGCATCCGCGACACACGCTCCAGCGCGATATTGAACCTTTCCTGCGCCTCGCGCGCCTCGGCGGCGCGCGCGTCGCGCTGCGCGGCCATCTCGTTCAGCCGGGCCTCGTAGAGCACCTGCTCGCGCTCTGCCTGGTGGCGCACATTGCCGCTTCCGATCGTGTCCATCAGCAGGATGGATGTTGCAATGATCGCCCAGCCGACGAGGACTCCCGCACCGGCAAGTGCCGTGAACTGCGTGGTTGGCCGAAGCCGGATGAACCGGGTCTGGCGATCAGATTTCAGGAACAAACGCTGTTCCGGCAGCACCCTTTCGAGGGTCTGGTTCGTTCGATCGATGAATCGCCTCAACTTTTCTGTCCCGCTTGCCCCAATATGCATCCGCACGTTGATCCGTGCGTGACGCCGCTCCTGCTTAACGAGGCATCACCATGACGGCAATAATTTTGACCAATCTTGTGACGACCTGTCCCCGTTGCACGGGATTTGAGCAAGAATCTGCCGATTTTCCGCGCGCCCGACCCTGATGGCCAGCCCGGCGCGCGGGGGTGGGGCGATCACAGGGCGCGGGCCGCCTCCAGCACCTGCGCGACATGGCCCGGAACCTTGACCTTGCGCCAGACCTGCGCGATGCGCCCGTCCGAGGCGATGAGGAAGGTCGCGCGTTCGATCCCCATGGAGGTCTTTCCATACATGGTCTTCTCGACCCACACCCCGTAATCGGCGCAGACAGTGCCCTCTGTATCTGCGGCGAGCATGACGCCAAGCCCATGCTTTGCAGCGAATTTCTCGTGCTTTGACAGGGTGTCGCGCGACACGCCGATCACCACGGTGTCGGCGGCGGCGAAATCCGCGGCGTGTTCGGTGAAGTCGATGGCCTCGCGCGTGCAGCCGGGCGTGTCGTCGCGCGGATAGAAATACAGCACCACCTTCTGCGGGCGCAGCGCCGACAGCGTTACCTCGCCACCGATGGTGCATGGCAGGGTGAAATCGGGCGCAGGGGCACCTGTCTCGGGCATCTTCGGGTCCTCCATCGAACTGCGATATCGGGATGTTATAGTCGTCTTTGAACAAAGTTGCAGGGGGGCGTCGGATTTGCTTGACGTGGCTTGCGGCGCGTATCAATGGAGCGCGTCCCCGACCGCCGTGACGCCATGAAACTTTCCGATTTCGATTTCGACCTTCCCGAACGGCTGATCGCGACGCGCCCGGCGCGCCCGCGGACGGCGGCGCGGCTCCTGGTGGCGCGCGCGGATCGGCTGGACGATGCGATCGTGCGCGACCTGCCATCCTGGCTGCGCCCCGGCGACAGGCTGGTGATCAACAACACCCGTGTGATCCCGGCGCAGCTGAGCGGCACGCGCACCCGCGAGACGGCCCATGGCAGCGGCCGCGCCAGCATCGACGTGACGCTTCTGGAACCCGAAGCGGCGGGAACATGGCAGGCACTGGCACGGCCACTGCGCAAACTGCGCGCGGGTGAGACCATCCGGTTTTCGGATGAGCTGCAGGCGCGGGTGGTCGAGATCCTGCCGGACCGGGTGCGATTGTGCTTCGGCGTCCAGGGGCCGGATTTCGACGTCGCGCTCGGACAGGCCGGGGCAATGCCGCTGCCGCCCTATATCGCGCGCCGGCGCGGCGCCGACGCGCAGGACCTGACGGATTATCAGGCCGTCTTCGCGCGCCATTCTGGAGCCGTTGCGGCCCCGACCGCCTCGCTGCATTTCGATGATGCGCTGATCGCGCGGCTGCGCGATCATGGCGTCGATTTCACCGAGGTGACGCTGCATGTGGGCGCGGGGACCTTCCTGCCGGTCAAGGTCGATGATGTGACCCGTCACCGCATGCACGCCGAACGTGGCGAGCTCAGCGCGCAGGCCGCCGAGGAGATCAACGCGACCCGCGCGGCGGGCGGGCGTATCGTGCCGGTGGGCACCACTGCGCTGCGCCTGATCGAGACAGCCGCCGATGAGGACGGACACATGAGCGCCTGGCAGGGCGCGACCGATATCTTCATCTATCCCGGATATCGGTTTCGTGTGACCGACGGGCTGATGACGAACTTCCATCTGCCGCGTTCGACGCTTCTGATGCTGGTCAGCGCGCTGATGGGATCTGAACGTATCCGGCGTCTGTACGCGCACGCCGTTGCGCAGGACTATCGCTTCTTTTCCTACGGGGATGCCTGCTTGATGTTTCCGCAGGACGCCGCCGTGGATGACGCGAACTGAACAGACCGGCAGCGCGCCGAGTGCGACGCTGCATCAGCAAACCGACGCGCGGCGTTCGATGCCGCTGCATGAGACGAGGCGCCGCGCGCATGATACGGGTTCTGGCATCTTCTTGGGCGCTCCTGCTGGGCATGGGGCTGATCATGGTCGGCAACGGCCTGCAGGCCACGCTCATGGGGGTGCGCGGCAGCATCGAGGGGTTTTCGACCTTCGAGCTGTCGGTCATCACATCGGCGTATTTCCTTGGCTTCCTCGCCGGGTCGCGCGTTGCGCCGGAGTTCATCCGACGGGTGGGGCATGTGCGGGTCTTTGCGGCGCTGGGGTCGTTCATCTCGGCGACGCTGATCCTGTTTCCGGCGATCACCGACCCGTGGGCATGGACGTTGCTGCGGGTTCTGCTGGGGTTCTGTCTTTCAGGGGTCTATGTCACCGCCGAGAGCTGGCTCAACAATGCCGCCACGAACGAAACGCGGGGCAAATCGCTGTCGGCCTACATGATCGTGCAGATGGCCGGCATCATCGTGGCACAGGGTATTCTGGTGCTGGGCGATGCGGGGGGATATCTGCTGTTCATCATACCGTCGGTGCTGGTGTCGGTCGCCTTCGCGCCGATCCTGCTGTCCATCTCCCCGACGCCGGCTTTCGAGAGCACGAAGCCGATGACGCTGCGCCAGCTCTACGAGAAGTCGCCGCTCGGCTGTGTCGGCATGTTTCTGCTCGGCGGGGTGCTCAGCGCGCTGTTCGGCATGGCCTCGGTCTATGCCAGCCAGGCCGGGTTCGCGGTGCCGCAGATCTCGCTGTTCATCGCGACGATCTTTGTCGGTGCGCTGTTGCTGCAATATCCCATCGGCTGGTTGTCGGACCGCATCGACCGGCGCAAGCTGATCTTCGGGCTCGCCATTCTCGGCGCGCTGAGCGCTGTCGCCGGGGTGTTCATGGACAATCTCTACACCCTGGTGATCGGCATCGCCTTCGTGGCGGGGGGCACCGCGAACCCGCTTTATTCCCTGCTGCTGGCCTATACGAACGACTATCTCGAAATCGACGACATGGCGGCCGCGTCGGGCGGGTTGCTGTTCATCAACGGTCTTGGCGCGATTACGGGACCACTGATCACCGGCTGGCTTATGGGGGTGTTCGGCCCGTCCGGGTTCTGGGTTTTCATCGCGGTTCTGTTCATAGCCATCGCGGGCTATGCGGCCTGGCGCATGACGCAGCGCCCTGCCGTGCCGGTGGATGAATCGGGTGCCTATGTCGGCGTGACCGCTGCCGCCACGCCGGTTGCGGTGCAATCTGCGCAGGAATGGGCGCAGGAACAGGCCCGTGAGAGCGCGGATGACACAGATCCCGCCGAGTGACGCGAAAGCGCGCGCATCCGCGTTGCCATCATTTGCGATCTCTGCCAAGCTTTCCCCAGGGGGAAGCAGTGTGTTGTAATGGAGGAACGCAATGGCTTGTCCACAAACGGTCTTGCAGTACTGGCTCGAGGAGGTGGGGCCGCCGGGCTGGTACGCCGGCGGGGCCGAGCTTGACGCCGATATCCGCGAGCGCTTTGCCCCGCTGTGGCACGCGGCGCGGCGCGGAGAAATCGATAGCTGGCCGACTGATGCGCGGGGCGCACTGGCCTATATCATCGTCACCGATCAATTCCCCCGAAACATTTTCAGGGATGATCCGCGTGCCTTCGCCACCGACCGCCCGGCGCGCCAGGTTGCTGAAAAGGCCATTCACAGCCGCTGGGACATGCGCATCAATGAGCCCGAGAGGCAGTTCTTCTACATGCCCCTGATGCATTCCGAGTGCCGGACCGATCAGGACCGGTGCGTGCGTCTCATCCTCAGCCGGATGCCGAAAACCGGCGCCAACAACCTGTTGCATGCACGCGCGCATCGCGAAGTGATCCGCAGATTCGGCCGCTTTCCGTATCGCAATGGCGTTCTGGGGCGCGAAAGCACCAGCGCCGAGAGGGCCTTTCTCGGCAATGGCGGCTACGGCGAGGTCGTGCGCGGGCTCGAAGCGGCCTGAGGCGCGCTAACGCAACCTGTTCACCCCCGGGGCGGGTGGTCTCGCAGATTGATGCCTGCGCAGAAATCGTTTAACGCTGAACAAACAGCTCAGGAGGCGTGCGATGGCGGGCAAGGCATTCGACATGATCGTGATCGGCGCGGGGCCCGGCGGCTATGTCGCGGCCATCCGGGGTGCGCAGCTGGGGCTCAAGGTGGCGATCGTCGAGCGTGAGCACATGGGCGGGATCTGCCTCAACTGGGGCTGCATCCCGACCAAGGCGATGCTGCGTTCGGCCGAAGTGTTCCACCTGATGCATCGCGCCAAGGAGTTCGGGCTCAAGGCCGAGAAGATCGATTTCGACCTCAAGGCGG
>CAZMBT010000009.1:2102-25524 GCA_964564395.1 uncultured Alkalilacustris sp. | reverse complement strand
ACCGCATCACCCGCAGCCAGTTTCCGACGGTGGAGCGGCTCTATTCCAGCGAGGACCAGCTGGAAGGCGCGCGGGCCTTCGCGGAAAAGCGCGATCCGGTGTGGAAGGGGCGCTAGAGCAGGGCGCGTTTGATCGGTGATCGCCGGCCCGGAAAGGGGTCAGATGCCGAGAAGGCCGATGCCGGCCAGGATCACCCCGGCGAGGAACAGCGTTTCAGCCACCAGCAGCGTGATCGCCCATCCGCCGACCTTCAGAATGTCGCGCAGATCTGTCTTCATGCCGACTGCGGCGATCGCCGACAGCAGCGCCATCGACGCCAGCTGCCCCAGGAAAGCCGCCGCTGCGGTCGGGATCAACCCCGCCGAATTGAGCCCCGCAAGCACCAGAAAGCCCAGCACGAAACCCGGAACCAGCGGTGGGCGTCCGCTTGCGCTGCCGCCGCCACGACCGGACCATTGGACTGCCAGCGTGATCAGGACGACGAGCGGCGCCAGAAGCGCGACCCGGATGAGCTTGACCAGGGTTGATGTCTCTCCGGTCTCCTCCGAGATCGAGAAGCCGGCGCCGACCACCTGTGCGACGTCATGTACCGTGGCGCCGATGAAGATCCCGGCGGTGCGGTCGCCGAAGTTCAGAGCCTGCGTCAGGATCGGATAGAGGATCATCGCCACGGTCGACAGGATGGTAACGCCCATCACGGTGAAGAGCAGGTTGCGTTCGGACTTGTCGTCGCGCGGCAACACCGCCGCGATGGCCATCGCGGCGGATGCGCCGCAGATCGCGACCGCGCCGGCGGTCAGCACCGCAAAGCGCCGATCCTGCCCGATGAGCCGCGCCAGGACCAGCCCGAACACCAGCGTCGCCAGCATGGCGCCGATCAGCAGGGAAAACATCGCCAGACCCAGCGCGGTCACCATCTCGATGCTGATCCGTGCGCCCAGGATCGCCACGCCGATCCGCAACACGGTGCGCGCCGTGAAGCCCACACCCGGCGCCGTTGTCGGATAGCCGCCAAGGAAATTCAGCGCGATCCCGAATAGCAGTGCCATCAGCATGGCGGGCGCCCCGTAGTGTTCGGCCACGAAGCGCGCAGCCAGCGCGACCAGCACCGCAACCAGCACGCCGGGGTAATATTGCCGGATGGAGGCGGCCATCAGCCGGCCGGACGAGGCCAGCGCCGTGTAAAGCCACATGCCGCGGTCAGACGGTTTGCCGGGCCATGTCGGCCGGATCGATCCCGGCGACTTGCACGGGCTTTTTCATGGCGTCGCGGCGGAACGGCTCGCCCAGCTCCTGGTTGAGCATGACCTCGATCAACGTCGTCGTGCGGTTCTCCATCTGGTCGCGGATCGCCTGGTCCAGAGCGGCGGTCAGCTCCTCCATCGTGTGCGCGACCACGCCCTGCAACCCGCAGGCCCGCGCCAGGCCGGCATAGCTGACCTTGTCGTCCAGTTCGGTGCCCACGAAATTGTCGTCGAACCAGAGCGTCGAGTTGCGCTTCTCCGCACCCCATTGATAGTTGCGAAACACGATCTGCGTGATGGCGGGCCATTCGCTGCGGCCGATGGCCGTCAGTTCGGTCACCGCGATCCCGAAGGCGCCGTCACCGGCAAAGCCGACCACCGGCACATCCGGACATCCGATCTTGGCGCCGATGATCGATGGCAGGCCGTAACCGCAGGGGCCGAACAGGCCCGGTGCGAGATATTTGCGCCCCGCCTCGAAGGACGGGTAGGCGTTGCCGATGGCGCAGTTGTTGCCGATATCGGAGCTTATGATGGCCTCGCGCGGCAGTGCGGACTGGATCGCGCGCCATGCCATGCGCGGGCTCATCCAGTCGGGCTTGTCGGCGCGGGCGCGCGCGTTCCACGTGGTGCCGGGGTCGTCCTGCTCGTGATCCATGCTGCTGAGCTGCTGCGCCCAGCGTGACTTTGTCTCGGCGATGCGGTCACGGCGCTCGGTGCGGCCCGCATCCCCCGCCGTCGGCGACAGCCCCGCAAGGATCCCCCGCGCCACCTTGGCGGCATCGCCGAGGATGCCGACGCTGACGGTCTTGGTCAGGCCGATCCGGTCGGGGTTGATGTCCACCTGGATGACCTTCGCGTTCGCGGGCCAGTATTCCATGCCGTAGCCGGGCAGGGTGGAGAACGGATTGAGCCGCGTGCCCAGACACAGCACCACATCCGCCTCCCGGATCAGCTCCATCGCCGCGCGCGAGCCGTTGTAGCCCAGCGGACCGGCGAACAGCGGGTGCGAGCCCGGGAACGCGTCATTGTGCTGATACCCCACGCAGACCGGCGCGTCGAGCCGCTCGGCCAGCGCCTTGCTGGCCTCGATGCCGCCCGGCGAAAGCACGACGCCGGCGCCGTTCAGGATCACCGGGTTGGCCGCGCCCGACAGCAGCTGCGCGGCCTGCGCGACGGACGCCTCGCCGCCGGCGGAGCGCTCGAATTCCAGCGCCTGCGGAATCTGCGCATCGATCACCTGCGTCCAGTAATCGCGCGGCAGGTTGATCTGCGCCGGGCCCGACAGGTGCTTGGCCTTCGAGATCACCCGCGCCAGCACCTCGGGCACGCGGCTCGGGTCGCGCACCTCCTCCTGGTAGGCGACCATGTCCTCGAACAGCTTCATCTGCTCGACTTCCTGAAAGCCGCCCTGCCCGATGGTCTTGTTCGCGGCCTGCGGCGTGACCACAAGAAGCGGCGTGTGATTCCAGTAGGCGGTTTTCACGGCGGTGACGAAATTCGTTATGCCGGGGCCGTTCTGGGCGATCAGCATGCTCATCTCGCCGGTCGCACGGGTGTAGCCGTCGGCCATGAAGCCCGCGCTGCCCTCATGCGCGCAATCCCAGAAGGTGATGCCGGCCTTGGGAAACAGATCGGAGATCGGCATCATCGCCGAGCCGATGATGCCGAAGGCGTGCCGGATCCCGTGGCGTTGCAGCGTCTTGACGAAAGCCTCTTCGGTCGTCATCCGCATCGTCTTGTCCTCCCCATTGCGTGGCCTGCGCGCGGCGGCGTCGGTGCGAGTATGGCGAAACCCCCGATAGGCGATTAGGGCCAGTTTCGATCAGCCTGGCTGTCCAGTTCGTCGATCGCCGCGGCGATTCGCGCCACGCCCTCCGGTATGCGATCAACCCCGATCGAGGAAAAGCCGAGCCGGAAGTAGTTTCGCGGCGGATCGTCGCCTTCGAAGAAGGGGCGCCCGGGGTCGATCAATACCCCTTGAGCTTGCAGACGGCCCGCCAGTTCCTCGGTGTCCACATGCTCGGGTGCGCGCATCCAGAACGAGGAGCCGCCGAAGGCGGCGCGGCCGGCGATCTGCAGGCCGTGTCGTGCAAAGGCCTTGAGCGCCGCACCGTGGCGTGCTTCGTAGGCCGTCAGCATGCGCCGGATCAATGCCGCGTAATGGCCCTTGGCCAGAAAGCGCGCCGTGGTGCGCTGTATCAAGCCGGGCGGGTGGCGCAGCACGGTCGTGCGCAGGGCGCGCGCCTCGCGAATGAACGGCTCGGACCCGACCAGGTAGCCCAGCCGAAGCCCGGGAAACACCGACTTCGAGAAGCTGCCCGCATAGATGACGCGGCCTTCCGCATCCAGCGACTTGAGCGCCGGGGAGGGCGGGGCGATAAAGCTCATCTCGAACTCGTAATCATCCTCGATGATCAGAAACCCTTGCCTGGACGCCTTGGCGAGCAGCGCGCGGCGCCGGTCCATCGGCATTGTCGCCGTCGTCGGAGAGTGGTGGCTGGGCGTGACCACCACGACATCCGTGCCATCGGGCAGGCTGTCGGGATCAAGGCCCGACTCGTCCACCGCTACCGGATGGCGTGTGCCGCCAGCGGCGCGCAATATATCGCGAATGCCGGCATAGATCGGTTTTTCATGCACGATCCGGCTGCCGGGCCCGGACAGCACCTGCGCCGCGAGCCACAGCGCGTTCTGTGCGCCCAGCGTGATCAGCACCTGCTCGCGGCGCGCTAGGATACCACGGCGTGGCAGTGTCTGGCTGACGATGAACTCCACCAGCTCGGGATCGTCATGCCCGGCATAGTCGAGCGTCAGGCTGTCGAACTCCTTGCGCCCGAGCGCCTCCTGCGCGCAGAGGCGCCACGCGGCCTGATCGAAAAGATCGGGGTCCGCCTGCCCGTAAACGAACGGATACGCAAAGCGGCGCCAGTCGGCCGGCTTCTCGACTGCCGGAAAGCCCGTGTAACGGCGGCGCAGCGCGCGGTTCCAGTCCACGGTGTCGTTCTCGACCCGGCTGGGCGAAGGTTGCGCGGGCAAGGGGGCGTTGGCCGAGACGTAATAGCCCGACCTGTCGCGCGGATGCAGGTAGTCCTCGGCGACGAGCTCGTTGAAGGCCAGTGTGACGGTGATGCGCGAGACGCCGAGATGCCGCGCGAGCTGACGCGAAGAGGGCAGCTTGTCGCCCGGTCGAAAGCGTCCGGACAGGACCGCGGCCGCGACGATCTGCTGGATCTGGCTTTGTTTGCTGGTCCGCGCGTCGGGGTCGAGAAAGAACACTTCTTTCGAAACCGTCATGTCGCGCGTCCGAGTTGCCGGGAACTGGCTCCAAACTAACCCGCAAACTGGATGTAGGGAAGCCGGGCTGTGCCCGCCATCGTCGAATGGACAACGCTGGCGTCCGCGCAAGGTCTGTTCGCGCGGCGCTCGGAAGGAGGCACGCATGGCACTCGACACGAAAACCAATTCGCTGGAAGAGCACTGGATGCCCTTCACGGACAATCGCGGCTTCAAGGCGGATCCGCGGCTGGTGACGCGGGCGCAGGGACAGTATCTGACAAATCATCATGGCGGTCTGGTCATCGATGGGTCCTCGGGGCTGTTCTGCGCCCCGGCCGGGCATTGCCATCCGAAGGTTGTCGAGGCCGTGCATGAAACGATGAAGGATCTCACCTATGTCAGCCCGTTCGGCACCGGTCATCCGCTGAGCTTCGCGCTGGCCGAACGGCTTGTCCGGTTGCTGCCAGAGCCCTTCAATCACGTCTTTTTCGTCAATTCGGGCTCGGAGGCGGTGGATACCGCGCTCAAGATCGCGATGGCGTATCACGCCGCCAAGGGGCATGACCGGCTGCGCTTCGTGAGCCGCGAGCGCGCTTATCACGGCGTCAATATCGGCGGCCTGTCGCTGTCGGGCATGGTCAACAACCGTCGCCGTTTTCCGGTGACGATGCCCGATGTCGTGCATATGCGCCACACCTGGACGGGCAAGGAGCTGTTCAAGCAGGGCCAGCCGGAGAAAGGCGCCGAACTGGCCGAGGATCTGCAGCGCGCCGTCGACACCTATGGTGCCGACAGCATCGCTGCCTGCTTCGTCGAGCCTGTGGCGGGATCGACCGGCACGCTGGTTCCGCCGGTGGGCTATCTGGAGCGGCTGCGCGAGATCTGCGACGCCCATGCTATCCTTCTGGTCTTTGACGAGGTGATCACCGGTTTCGGCCGCGTGGGCGGCAGCTTCGCTTCGGATGCCTTCGGCGTCACCCCCGACATCATCACCATGGCCAAGGCTCTGACGAACGCGTCGATCCCGATGGGGGCCGTCGCCGTGCGCGACGAGATCTATCGGACCGTCACCGACACCGCCGCCCCGGGCGCGATCGAGTTTTTTCACGGCTATACCTATTCGGGGCATCCGGCGGCCTGCGCGGCCGGGCTCGCGGCGCTGGAGATCTACGCCGAGGAGGGGCTGTTCGAGCGCGCTGCGGCGATGTCGCCGTATTTCCTGGAACAGCTCTGGACGCTGGCGGATCACCCGCTGGTGCGCGACATCCGCGGCATCGGCATGATGGGCGGGGTCGAACTGCACCCCGGGCCGGAGGGGCCCGCCAGGCGCGGCATGGCGGCGCAGAACGCCATGTTCCACAACGGGCTGCATGTGAAATTCACCGCCGACTCCGCCATCGTCGCGCCGATGTTCATTGCCGAGCGCACACATATCGACGAGATCATCGGCAAGTTCCGGTTCACGCTCGACGCGCTGGTGTCATGAAGCGGGTGTGCGCCGGCATCTGGCTCTACCGATTGGGCAATCTGGTCCTATGCAGCCTCGGCAGGATCGCTCCATCATCACGGCGGCGTTTGATCGGATTTCGGGCCGATGCCGGGGTTCCTGATCGCGCCCGCCTGTGAGTCCGGGGGATGAGGTCTGACGGTATGGCATTTCTGCGCGGTGTGGACTGGCTGATCGACGGCATCTCGGAGCTGGCGGGCATGATTGGCTGGCTGCTCATTCTCTATTGCATGATCTTCGGGGTGACGGATGTCTTCATGCGCTACTGGCTCAACCAGCCATCGCTCTGGATCGGCACGACAATGCAGGCGGCAATGGTCCTGATGGCGTGTGTGGGCGGAGCCTATGCGCTCAAGCACGATGCGTTCGTCAAGCTCGACATCTTCTACGCCAACGCATCCGCGCGTACCAAGGCGGTTCTGGATGTCCTGACCGCCAGTTTCACTTTCATGTTCCTTTACGTCCTGATCACGCGCGGGATTGACGCAGCCGCGTTGTCCTACCGATTGAACCAGACAACCCCGACCGCGGTTCCGATCCCTCTTGGGCCCATCAAGTCGGCGATCCCCATTGGCGCGGCGGTCGTTCTCGTGCTGGTGATCAGAAAGTTCATCCGGGACCTTCAGCTCATCTTCGCCGGCAGCGAAGAGGCCAGGGACTGACCCGGTGCCCGCCTCCCGGGGTGCCGGTGGGGCCAACGACAAGAACCGAATCGAGCGCAACCCAACAGAGGAGAAAATCATGACAAAGCTGCGAGCAACCATTCACGGCTCCGCCGGTGTCGCGGTGCTGGCCCTCGGCCTGTCGGGGTCGGTGGCGCTGGCCGACAACCATGGCCCGCCCGATGACGTCACCAACTGGGTTTTCCAGCCCTGCTTCGACAATACGGATGCTGGCTGGGACAACGGCATCGTGCCCTGGATCGAGGCGGTCGAGGAGGCGACCGAAGGCACCGTGCAGATCCGGCTGGAGCCGGCCGGCGCGCTGACCAGCGGAGGAGAAGCCTTCGGCGCGACCGTCGCGGGCCAGATCGACGTGACCGCGTGCTGGGCCACCGTTTATGGCGGCAACATGCCCGAGGGCATGCTGGCCTTCGGCATGGCCATGGGCGCGGAGAGCACCGAACAGGCATGGGACGCCATGTGGGGCAATCCGGATTACCGGATCGGCGAGCTGGTTCAGCAAGCCGCGATGGAGCGCAACCTGCGCTGGGTCGGCTGGAGCAATCAGGGCCCGAATGCCATGTTCACCAAGTTCCGCGTGGACAGCCTCGACGACCTTGCCGGCAGGCCGATGCGCGCGGGCGGACCGCAGGCGATTTTCCATTCCACGATGGGCGGCTCGCCGGTCTCGATGGATGCCGGCGATATCTATACCGCGATCCGGCTCGGCACGATCGAGGGAACCTACTGGGATACCGGCGGCATCAACGACATGTCGTTCCACGAGGTCGTCGATTATGCCATCATGCCCGGCTGGAACCCGGCGCAGCATCAGGAGATCTTCGTCAATCTCGATGCCTGGAACGGGCTGAATGACTGGCAGCGCGAGCAGATCGACGGCATCTTCGAGGAGGTCTATTTCGAGACCAGCCGGATGCATGCCGAAGGCGTCGATCAGGCCCTGCAGGATCTCGTGGATGCCGGCGGCGAGGTGATCCATCTGTCCGACGAGGAAATCGCGCGGATGCGCGACGTCTCGATCAACGAGGTCTGGCCTCAGGTTGCCGCGCAGTCCGACCTGACGGCGCAGGGCGTGGAACTGTGGATCGCTTATCTCGAGGAGATCGGCCTCTATTGAGCGGCACGACGGGTCCGTCACCCATGATCGATGAATGCCGGCCCGCCGCGCTTGCGGGCCGGCATCGACGCCCGCACGATACCCGTTGACTCTGCCGCGCGCACATCGCCCGCGCGATGCAGCTCCCCAGCTCCGCGAGGAAGCGCATGAGCCTCGAACTCGTTACCGCGCTCTATTTCATCGTCCTGTTCACCGTCCTTTTCATGGGGCTTCCTGTCGCCTTCGGTCTGGGCGGCACCGCGGTCCTGTTCGCGATGATCATGGAACCGCGCGCCCTGATGGCGGTGCCGAGCGCGTTCTACTCCACGCCGTGGAGCACCATCCTGGTAACCGTGCCGCTGTTTCTGTTCATGGGCAGCCTGATCCGCTTTTCCGGCATCGCCGAAGCCGCTTATGATGCCGTCTACAAGCTGATAGGGCATATCCATGGCGGGCTGGCCATCGGCACGGTCAAGGTCTGCACGATCTTCGCCGCGGTGACCGGGATCACTCCGCCGGCCACGATCACCATGGCGCAGATCGCCTATCCGTCGATGATGAAATACGGCTACGACCGGTCGATCGCCATCGGCGCGATCGCGGCGGGCGGCGCGCTCGGCGCGCTCATCCCGCCTAGCGTGCCCTTCATCTTCTACGGTCTTCTTGCAAGGGTCTCCATCGGCGATCTGTTTCTGGCCGGTGTCCTGCCCGGCTTGATGCTGGCGGTGTTCTACGGGGTCTATATCGGTGTGCGGTGTCGTCTGCAGCCGCAGATCGGCCCCGCATTGCCCGCCGACAAGCGTTTCACGATCGCCGAGAAGGCGCGGTCGGTGATCAGCATCTGGCCCTTTGCCGTGCTGATCTTCATCGTGCTGGGCGTCATCTGGGGGGGCATCGCCACCCCGGCGGAAGCGGCCGCATTCGGTGCGACCGGGGCCTTCGTGATCAATCTGGTCTATGGCCGACTGACATGGCATGTCCTGCGCGAATCGCTGTCCATGACAATCAAGCTGACCGGCATGGGGCTCTGGATTCTGATCGGAGCGACGATATTTTTAAATGTTTTCAACACCATGGGAAGCCAGGACCTGCTCACGCAGATGGTCCTGGCAATGCCGGGCGGAACCAATGGCATCCTGTTCATCATGATGGTCATCATCATCGTGCTTGGCATGGTCATGGATGATTGGGCCATCATCATGTTGTGCACGCCGCTTTTCGTGCCCATTCTCAACGAGCTGGGCGTCGACAAGCTCTGGTTCGGCGCGATGTTCATCGTCGCGATTCAGATCGCCTATCTGACGCCGCCCTTCGGCTTCGTGCTGTTCTGGCTCAAGGGCGTCCTGCCGAAGGAGGTCAGCATGCGCGACATTTACGGCTCCGTCGGTCCGTTCGTGATGCTTCAGCTGCTTGGGCTGACCCTGCTGTTCCTGTTTCCCGGCATCGCGGTGTGGTTGCCGAACACCCTTGATTGGTGACTGCTGATGCGGGACCCTTCGGGCGGCGCCGCCCAGGCGAAATGCGCCGGACACAGCTGAAGGAAACCGCGGATGATGGAAAACCCGGCGCTGAGCCATGAACACCGGTTGCTGCGCGACCAGATCAGCCGCTTCGTCGCCGAGGAGGTCCGGCCGCACGCCGCGCAATGGGAGGCCGCCGGCCATGTGCCGCGCGACCTGCTGCGACGGATGGGGGCGCTCGGCTTTCTCGGCATTCGTTACCCGGAGGCCTATGGCGGGGCGGAGATGGATTCTCTGGCGACCGTGGTCCTCGCCGAGGAGCTGGGCCGCTCGGGCTTCGGCGGTTTCGCGGTAACGGTGCTGGTGCATACCGACATGGCCTCGCCGCATCTGGCCAATGCCGGCACGCCCGAGCAGCTGGCGCAGTACATGCCCGGCGTTATCAGCGGCGACACCATCACCGCCGTCGCCGTGACCGAACCCGATGCGGGCTCCGATGTCGGCGGCATCCGCAGTCGCGCGCGCCGCGACGGCAATCACTGGGTCATCAACGGGCGCAAGCTCTACATCACCAACGGCGTGCTGGGGGATCTGTATTTCGTGGCTGCGCGCAGCGACCCCGGCGCCAAGGCCTCGCGCGGCACCACCATTTTCATCGTCGAGAAGGGGACCCCCGGCCTGTCCGTGGCAACACAACTCGACAAGTCGGGCTGGTGCAGCTCGGACACCGCCGAGCTCGTCCTTGACGATGTGCGCGTGCCCGCCGCGAATGTGCTGGGCGAGGTCGATCGCGGCTTCTATGCCATCATGCAGAATTTCCAGAACGAACGGCTGGTGCTGGGGGCGCAGGCGATGGGCGAGGCCATGCGCGCGCTGGAGATCACGCTGCAATATGTCAAGGAGCGCAAGGCCTTCGGCGCCACGCTGTGGGACCGCGAGGCGATCCGCCAGGTTCTGGCCGGGCGCTGGGCCGAGGTCGCGGCGGCGCGCGCGCTGGTCTATCAGACCGCGCAGCAAATCGATGCGGGCGTGGATTGCGTGCGCGAGGTGTCGGCCATCAAGGCGCTGTGCGGCGATCTGGTCAACAAGGTGATGTATGATTGCCAGCAGTTTCATGGCGGATTCGGGTACATGCGGGGCACCGAGATCGAGCGCATGGTCCGCGACGCGCGTGTGCAGGCGATCGGCGGCGGCGCGACCGAAGTGATGCGCGAAGAGATTGCGAAGCGGCTATGACCGGCCCGCTGTCGGGTCTGCGTGTCGTCGAGGTGGCCAGCCTCGGTCCCGGCCCCTTCGCGGCGATGATGCTGGCCGATCACGGCGCCGATGTGGTCCGGATCGAGCGGCCCGGTGTCCCGCCGCTGTTCGAGCCCGCGCATGACATGACGCTGCGCGGCCGTGCCGGGGTGATGGCGCTCGATCTGAGGGATACGGATCAGCGGGCGGTGTTCCTGGATCAGTGCCGTGGGGCCGATGCCCTGATCGAAGGTTTTCGCCCCGGTGTCATGGAGCGGCTGCAGCTCGGGCCCGATCAGGTAATGGCGGTCAATCCGCGTCTTGTCTACGGGCGCATGACCGGATGGGGCCAGTCCGGGCCGCTGGCCCCGCGCGCCGGGCATGATATCAACTATATCGCCCTGTCGGGGGCGCTGTTCACCTATGGCGCCGAGTCCGGGCCGCCGGTGCCGCCGGTGAATGCCGTGGCCGATTTCGGCGGGGGCGGCATGATGCTGGCTTTCGGGTTGCTCGCGCGGATCGTGGCGGCGCAGCGCACGGGCCGCGGTGCGGTGGTCGATTGCGCGATGGTCGATGGTGCGGCGCTGCTGCAGGCCAGCGTGTGGACGTTGCGGGCGATGGGGCGCTGGCAGGAGGCGCGGGCCAGCAATCTGCTCGACGGTGGGGCGCCCTTCTATCGCTGCTACGCCACGGCGGAGGGGCGGCACATGGCCGTCGGCGCGATCGAGGCGCCGTTCTGGGCCGCGCTGCTCGACGGGCTGGGGCTGGCCGATGACCCGTCGATGGAGCGCCAGCAAGATGCCGCGCGCTGGCCGGAGATGACGCAGCGCATCGCGCAGGTCTTTGCCACGCGGGACATGGCGTTCTGGACGGCGCATTTCGAGGACGCAGATGCATGCGTCACGCCGGTGCTCACCCCGTCCGAGGCGGCGCGCCATCCCCATGCCGAGGCACGCGACGCCTTCACATGGACCGAGCAGGCGCCCTTTCCCGGTCCAGCCCCGCGCTGAACCCTGCGCCTGCCACCCTCATGCGGACTGCCTGCGGGCGCGCCACAGCGTGAAGAGCCCGGCGGCGATCACGACCACCGCGCCGAACGCCACGTTCAGCCGCAGCACATCGCCGAATACCGTAAAGCCCAGCGCGGCGGCAAAGACGAGCTGGAGATAGGCAAAGGGCTGGACTGCGCTGGCCTCGGCAACCTCATAGCACTTGATCAAAAGCCAATGAGCCAGCACCGCGGTGCAGCACAGCAGCGCCATCCACGCCCAATCCCCGGCGGTCATGGGCTCCCAGAACCAGATGCCGACAAGCGTCATCGTCACCGCCCCGGTGGTGCCGGTCCAGAAGAAGCTGACCGCGGCCGTGTCCAGCCGCGCGACATACCGGGTCAGCAGCCCGTAAAGTGCGAACATGAAGGCGGCGAGCAGCGGCAACAGGGCGGCGGGGTGGAACACGCCGTAACCCGGCTGCAGGATGATCAGCACCCCGACGAAGCCGATCGCGATCGCGATCCAGCGCCGCCAGCCGACGGATTCGCCCAGAACCGGCCCCGACAACGCCGCGATCAGCAACGGATAGGCGATGAAGATGGCGTGGCTTTCGATGAGGCCCAGATAGGTGAAACCCAGCACCATCACGCAGACTTCGGCGGCCAGAAGCACCCCGCGAAAGGCCTGCACCCAGGGTTGGCGCGTCGCGGCGGCGTGGCGGATGCCGCCGGCCTGGCGCACCGCGAGCGCGATGACGAAGGCGGCGAAGAACCAGTAACGGATCATGATGACCATGAGCACGTTGTAGTTCTCGGCCAGATGGCGCGAGATCCCGTCCTGCATGGCGAATACGAATGTGGTCGCCACCATCAGCCAGATGCCGAGGCGCGTATTCTGTTCGATCATGGCAGGTTTCCCATGCTCATGTGACGCTTGCGGCCAAAGCCCGCGCCGCGCCGCACCTCGAAACCCGCGTCGGACAGTGCGCGGCGCACATGGCCGGCGGCGGTATAGGTCGCGAAGCTGCCGCCAGGCGCGGTGTGGCGGGCGACCTCGCGCATCAACTGCGCGTTCCACAGTTCCGGGTTCCGGGCGGGGGCAAAGCCGTCCAGGAACCAGGCGTCCGCCATTCCGTCCCAGTGCGGCACCGTCTGCCGGGCATCGCCTTCGATCACATGCAGCCGGACCCCGCCCAGATCGAACCGGCGCGCCCCGTTCTCCCATGCGGCGATGAAGGGGGCGGCCTCGGTGCTCAGCGCCTCGAAGGGCGCGAGCGCATGCGCGATCTGCGCCGCGCTCAGCGGGAACGCCTCGAAGCCGGTATAGCGCAGGGTGCCGCCGATGCCGCTGGCACGCCATTCCAGCAGCGCGGCCAGCATGTTGAGCCCGGTGCCGAAGCCCAGCTCGGCGATGTGAAACCCGTCGCGCAGCCGCTCGGGCAGCGCGTTGCCGCGCACGAAGACATGCCGCGCTTCTGCCAGCCCGTCGGCGCGCGAGTAATACGGATCGTCGAAGCGGGTGGAGACAGGCACCTGCCCATCGGCCCATTCGATCGTCGCCATCTGGTCCATGTCTGCCCGATGCCCTAGAAATCGGCGCAACAATGGGCAAGCGGGCGGGGAATGACAATGGCGCGGGTCACGGTTTTCGGCGCCGGAATATTCGGTCTTTGCGTCGCCTTTTCCTGCCTGCGGCGAGGGGCGCATCTGCGCGTGGTGGAGCCGCGCGCGCCCGGCGCCGGGGCCAGCGGCGGGCTGGTCGGCGCCCTGGCGCCCCATGTGCCCGAGAACTGGAATGCCAAGAAGGCGTTTCAACTGCGCAGCCTCCTGCGCGCGGCGTCCTTCTGGGACGAGGTCGCGCGCCTTTCGGGCCGCGACCCCGGCTATGCGCGCATCGGCCGGCTGCAACCGCTGGCCGATGAGGCGGCGGTGACGCGCGCGCGGGCCCGCCGGGCGGGGGCGGCTGCGCATTGGCCGGGCTGGGCGTGCTGGGAGGTGGTCGCGGAGCCCTCCGGCTGGGCTCCGGTTTCGCCGTCGGGGTTGTGGGTCCATGATACGCTGTCGGCGCGGCTGCACCCGGCACGGGCGATCGAGGCGCTTGCCGGGGCTGTGCGCGCGCTGGGCGGCGAGATCGTGCCCCGCGACACCGCCGGCGCGGATGGCCCGGTCGTCTGGGCCACCGGGCATGAGGGGCTGGCCGCGATGTCGCAAGGCCTGGCGCGCCGGGTCGGCACCGGGGTCAAGGGGCAGGCGCTGCTTGTGGCTCATGATGCGCGGGGGGCGCCGCAGATCCAGGCCGAAGGGCTGCATGTCGTGCCGCATGCCGACGGCACGGTGGCAATCGGCTCCACCAGCGAACGCGAGTTCGACGCGCCGGATACGGTCGATGCGCAGCTCGATGTGCTGCATGGGCGCGCCGTGGAAGTCTGCCCGGCGCTGGCGGGCGCGCCGGTGTTGCGGCGCTGGGCCGGGGTGCGCCCGCGGGCGCGTACACGCGCACCGATGCTGGGCCCATGGCCAGGCCGGCCCGGTCATTACGTCGCCAATGGCGGCTTCAAGATCGGCTTCGGTGTCGCGCCCGAGATCGGCGAGGTCATGGCCGATCTCATCCTCTACGGGCATGACGCGATCCCCGAGGGGTTCCGCGTCGAGGACAATCTGTGACCGGGCGGCGCTTCAGGCGATGGTGATATGGTTCGACAGATTGGCGAGGTCGTCGTAGTCGGTCAGGATGATGCGGTCCCCCTGGCCGAAGCGTAACCATGCGTGCCCACCGGCGTTGAGCGATCCCTTCTCCGCGACGACTTCTGCGGCCGTCAGATTGCCGTCCCACAGATCCGAGTTCAGCACCAGCATGTCGCCGTCATCCGGATCGAAGTCGCGGACAAGGGCGAGGTTTCCGCCACGCGCGAAGTGGAATTCATCCGCACCGGCGCCGCCGCGCATGATGTCCATCCCCCCGCCGGCGGTCAGAACGTCGTCGCCGTCGCCACCGACAAGAATGTCGCGCCCTTCATTGCCGAAAAGATGGCTGCCATCGTCCCCGGCGACGAGGATATCGTCCCCCGTGCCGGCCCACAGCGAGTCGTCGCCGGACCCCGCGTAGATCCGGTCATCGCCGGCCCCGCCGTACAGTTCATTGTCGCCGGTGAAGACGCGCAGAACGTTGTCGCCCTCATGCGCGACCAGCGTGTCATTGCCCGCGCCGCCGCGCAGCAGGTCGTCGCCGGTGCCCGCGACCAGGCTGTCGCCCGAGCCGTTGCCGGCCAGCAGCATGTTGTCGCCTTCATTGGCGATCAGCGTGTCGTTGCCCGAGCCCCCGCGCAGGCGGTCATCTCCGGCCCCGCCTTCCAGCAGGTTGTCCCCGCCCCAGCCGAAGAGCGTGTCGTTCCCGGCACCGGCGAAGAGCTGGTCATCGCCGAGCGGACCGCCGGCGATGAAGTCATTGCCTCGCCCGCCATGAACGACGCTGTCGCCGTTGCTGGTGCGCACCCAGTTGTCACCATCCCCCAGGATCACGTTGCGGAACTGGGTGGTGAAATCCGCCCAGTGCGTGCCGTCCACCGTCAGGCTGCCATTGTTGTGGACCCGCAATTCGACATCCCCGGTCACGGCCGCCAGGTTGAGCCAGTCACCGCGGATGAAGTCTGCCCCGATTTCGGTACGTCCGGGATCGGCGGCGGCGAGCTCGAGAAAATCGTCGGTGAAGTGGAAGACCTTGCCACCGGCCGCCGCCGACCCGTGGAAGTTGAGCGCGAAATCGTTAAGCACACCAGAACTGGTCAGGTTCGGTTCGGCATCGACCAGCCGCAGCGTCCACTCGCCCTCGCTGGACATGCCGCGCGCCGCCTCGACGCCGAAGGTCCAGTCGATCTCCAGATCGGAGCTGTGCACATCATACTGGTTGAAAAGCTGGAATTCCGTGCCGTCGGGCGCGACCAGCCAGATCTGCAGATCCTCGGCCCAGCTGTAGTCGATATCGATATCGACACCGATCCATTCGATCCGCATGTCCTGCGTTACGTCGATCGTCGCCTCGACCGTCGTCCCCTGGTCGAGCGCGACCGGCAACCCGCCCGCGTCATAGGAAAAGGACAGCTCGTTGTCGCTGGTCTTCGCCGCGCCGGGCAGGTGCTCCCAGGCTTCGGCCATGCGCACCGCGGCATGGGCGTTCACCAGCCCGTAACCATAGGACAGGTGGAAGCTCGCCCCGCCGCCATTCCAGTTATCGGCGCCGTTGGCAAACCAGTCGCCTTGTTCATCGCCCTCTCCCGGATCGCCGTAGGTCGAGCCCGTTTGCGACGACGACATGGCAAGGATGTTGTGCACGTCGCGCCACCCCAGATCGGGGTTCGCCTCCAGCATCAGCGAGACGACCCCCGACACCACCGGCGTGGCGGCCGAGGTGCCGCCGAACGTCACCCTGTACCCGTCGTCATTGGTCGTGGTCATCCCCGTCACCGGGGCCGAGAGCAGGACCGCGACCCCGAAATTCGAGTAGCTCTCTATGTCGCCGCTGAAATCGGTCGCGGCGACATTCACGGCGTGTTGTGACGCCCCCTGTGCGCGGCCATTGGCATCCTGCGCGAATTGCAGGGTTCCGCCTTCGCTGTGCCCGTTGCCGGCGGATTGCAGGGTGATGCTGCCCAGCCCGTCGCGGCCCGTTTCGGCGAGGTTGGCATAGGCGTCGGTACGAAAACTCTGCGAGAGCGATTCACCATCAGACCAGAATCGGGAGCTGTGACTTCCGTAGCTGTGGTTGGTGACATCGAAATTCTGCGCCCCCCAGGCAAGCGCGTCCTCGCGATACGTATTCGACAGGAAGCCCATCATGTTGACGCCGGTCATCGTCACGCCGTGCGCGACCCCGACGCCGCCTTTTCCATTGTCTGCCTCGGCGCCGATTATTCCGGCCACCGAGGTGCCGTGCGAGCCGGTGCCAGGCCGATCCTCATCATCATCGGGAAAGCGCAGCGATGTGTCGTAATTGGCCTGCAGGTCTTCGTGTTCATGATCGACCGGCTGATCGTAGACACCCACATTGACGCCCTGCCCGGTGTATTCCGACCAGATCCGTTCCATTCCGGCAACTCCCAGCGTCCCGCCGATCAGGTCGAAATGCCACTGTTGGTTGGGATAACTCGGGTCATTGAACATGATCTGGTCCCTGTATTTGCTTCGTGTTGTCCCGTCCGTGTCGGCCCCGTCCTGACGCAGCGGGGCGCGCGGCCGCGCTCGAGGCCATCCCGATGCGGCCAATGCGCAGACGCCACCGATCTCACCAAAACGTGCTAATCAATTTTACTGATTCGCGCCAGCCCAGCGTGCCCGATGGGGTACCGCAAGCCCCACCTGTCAAGCGCTGCGGGCAGAACCGACCTGCGCTGTCACGCGATGGTGATGTGGTCCTCCAGCAGGCCGAGATCGGTGAACCCGTAAAGCACGACCCGATCCCCTTGCCCGAAGGTCATCACCGTATTGCCGCCGGCATTGACGCTGGCATGGTCGGCCACGACCTGCGCCGCCGTCTTGGTGCCCGGCCAGAGCCATCTGCTCAGCACGAGCTCGTCGCCGTCGGACGGGGCAAAGTCGTTGATGACGGCGATATCGCCGCCGCGTTCGAACACGAAGCTGTCGGCCCCGCCGCCGCCGAACAGGACATCCAGGCCCGGCCCCGCGATCAGGGTGTCATCGCCCGGCCCACCGACGAGTCGGTCATCCCCCGACCCGGCGACCATGCGCGTGCCCTGCGCGCCGGCGACCAGCAGGTCGTCGCCCGACCCGCCGACCAGCGTGTCCGCCCCGTCGAGGCCGCGCATGCGGTTGTTGCCCTCGATGCCGCGCAACAGATCGTTGCCGGTGCCGGCGCGCATCGTGTCGTTGCCCGCCCCGCCGAGCAGCAGGTCATCCCCCGTGCCGCCCAGCAGAACATCGCCCGCCGTGCCGCCCTGCAGTGTGTTGTCGCCGAAGCGCGCGATCAGCGGGGCGGAGGCGTCGCCGCCTTGCAGGAGGTCGCCGCCCGCCGCCCACAGCGTGTCATTGCCGGATCCGGCGATCAGGGTGTCGTTGCCGGACCCGGCCAGCAGACGGGCGGCCCCGCCGCCGCCTTGCAGCAGGTCGTCGCCCGGCCCGCCGATCAGGGTGTCCATGCCGGTCCCGGCGAAAAGCTCATGATCCCCCTGCAAGACGCGCAACCGGTTGTCGCCGTCGCCGGCCTGCAGCGTGTCCCGGCCCGCGAATGCGATGAGGATGTCGTTCCCGTCGCTGCCGATCAGAAGATTGTCCCCGGTGCCGCTGCGCAATGTGTCGTGGCCTTCTCCGGCCTGCAGCGTGTCGTTGCCCGCCCCGCCGAAAAGTATGTCGCCGCCCGACCCCGCCGCGATGAGCAGGTCATCCCCCGTCCCGGCGCGCAGCGTGTCGTTGCCCGCCCCGCCGACCAGCCTGTCGTCCCCGGTGCCACCGAAGAGCTGCGATCCCTGCGGTCCCGCGCGCAGGATGTTGTCGCCCGCGACAGCGAGCAGCCGGTCCTGTCCGCTGCCACCCTCCAGCAGGTTGTCACCGGGCCCGCCCCGCAGCGTGTTGTCCCCCGTCCCTGCGATCAGCGTGTCGTCGCCGGTCCCCGCGATGAGCCGGTCTCGGCCCGCGCCGCCGAGCAACAGCGCGGTGCCGCTGCCGCCGACAAGAAGATCGTCCTGCGGTCCGGCTTGCAACGTGTCCTCGCCGCGCCCGCCGACAAGTCGGTTCGGCCCCGCCCCGCCGGTCAGCAGGTTGTCGCCGGCAACGGCGCGCAGCGTGTCGTGGCCGTCGCCGCCTTGAAGCAGGTCGTCGCCCGGACCGCCGATCAGCACATTATCCCCGCCCACGCCGAAGACCCGGTCGCCGCCGGGGCGCGCCTGCAGGGTATTGTCGCCGTCATCGCCGATAAGGCCGATCGGCTCGGAAGTGCCGCCGCGCAGCATCCGCGTCCAGACGCCCGCCGGGCCGACATCGCCGGGCTGAACCGGAGCGTTGAGCCAGCGCTCCTGCGTCGCGGCGATATGCAGCGCGTCGAACTGCCCGTCGCCCAGGAACAGCCCGGCGAGCGGCAGATCCCCTCCAAGACCATTGATACCGCCATCCAGATCCCCGGAAAGCCACTCGATCTGCCCGTATCGGAACGTCACATCGGCATCGCGTCCGCCGGCATGGCTGATCTGGACCTGAAAGGTGTTGGTCAGATCCGTGTTGCGACGAAAGAAGCCGACCTCATCCCAGGTGATGGTGACCGTGCCATCTTCCTCCTCGATGTCGAGCCAGATCTGCCCGCTTTCCGTGCCCTCGCCGCGCAGGCGGGTGTCCACATCGGCCGCGAAGGGCGCGATCACCGGCCCGGGCGCGCCCAGTATGTCGGCCATGCCGTAACCCGGCAGGGCCCCGCCGAAGGAGACGGTGCCGTTGGTGTTGATCCAGACTTCGCCGGCATCGACGGTGGTCGTGCCGAAGCGCAGCCCGTCGGGGAAGATCGCCGACAGATCGTAAGCGGTGCTGCCGTCGTCATTGCGCGGCACGGCCACGGTCCCGAACCCCTGCGGTCCGCCGAGGTCGTCGATGATGCTGGTCATGGATGCGCTTCCGGGTTGCGGTTCGGATCGCCGCGATGATCCCGCGCATCGGTTAAACTACGGTTTTCGGTTGCTCGGGCGGCCGGGCGGGCGTTGCGCGCAGATGCGGGATGGGGCAGTTTGCGCTGCGGCGTGCGGGGCCGTGCGTGGGGTCGAAGGAGAAAGACGCAATGACCGACATCGCCCGGATCGAACTGGACGGGGTCAGCTTTCGACTCGATGTGCGTGCCGGCGCCGAGCGCGGCACGTCGCGGGATGCGGATTTCGTGCTGGTTAAGACTCCGGGTTTTCTGGAGAAGTATTCGGATATCGCGCAGCGCCGCAGGATCCGGAGCATCGTCGAGATCGGCATGTTCGAGGGCGGCTCGGTCGTGTATTTCGACAAGCTGTTCCGGCCCGAGGCCCTGCTAGGCGTCGATATCCGACGTGACTCCATCCCTGCCCTGGACCGGTACTGCACAGACAATCCGCATGTGCGGACCCTCTATGCGACGTCGCAGGATGACCCGGCCCTGCCAGGCAGGATCACGGAGCATGTCGGCGACGGCATCGACCTGATCGTGGATGACGCGTCGCATCGTTACGCGCCGACGCGCGCCGCCTTCATGAACCTGTTCCCGTTGCTGGCGCCCGGCGGGCTTTACATCATCGAAGACTGGCAGTGGGCGCATCAGCCGGCGCACCAGTCGCCCGATCACCCGTGGTTCGACTCGCCCGCGCTCACCACCTTGATATTCGAGCTTGTCCTCGCAACCTCCAATTCGCGGGCCATCCGCAGCGTAACCGTGCATCCGCAGATGTTCATCATCGAACGGGGCGATGCCAGCCCCCAACGCGAACTTGGCCTGCTGCGCGACGGCAACTGGCCATTGCGCGGGCGGGCCATCCCCGAGTTGTGAGCGTGTGGCCTTCAGGGCCTTGTGGCAACGGCGCGCAGATCCGCCATGAGCTGATCCAGCGCGGCGCTCGATCGTTCATCCGTCAGCCGTCCTGCATCGTCGAACTGCTGCGCTGCGTGTCCGACCAGGACTTCAGGGCCCGGCAGCAGCCGCGGCTGGAACGGGTTGAGCGCGAGCCGCATCGCGTATTGCGACCGCGCCCCGCCCGCGCGTCCGGCCGTCGCCGACATGATGGCGACCGGCTTGTCCTTCCAGATGGGCCCCTTCACCCGGCTGAGCCAGTCGAGCGCGTTCTTGAGTACCCCGGATATGGACTGGTTGTATTCGGGCGAAGCGATGATCACGGCATCGGCCGCGCGGATCTGCCCGGCCAGCGTCTCCACCGCCCCGGGCACGCCCGAGGCCGCCTCGAGATCGCCATCGTAAAGCGGAAAGCGCAGGTCGCCGTCGATCGTATGATCCGCGCCGAAACGCGACGCCGCATCCTGCATCAGCTTGCGGTTGAAGGAGTCGGCGCGCAGTGCGCCGCACAGTGTCACGAGGCTGATTTCCGCCATGCTCTGTCGATCCGTTCCTGTTGTTGCGTCCGGCGGCAACCTAACCTCCTGGCCTCGGGGGGCAAGCGCCGGCTTGTCCTCACCGCGCGGATCGCGCAGGGTCGCCGCTGAACGGGTCAGGAAAGGGCGAGCGATGCGTCACGGCGGACGGATTCTGGTGGACCAATTGCGCCTGCAGGGGGTACGGCGTGTCTTTTCGGTGCCGGGGGAAAGCTTTCTGGCGGCGCTTGACGGGTTGCATGAGAGCGGGATCGAGAACGTGGTCTGCCGGCATGAGGGCGGCGCGGCGATGATGGCTGAGGCGCATGCCAAGCTGACCGGGACACCCGGGGTCGCCTTCGTCACCCGCGGGCCGGGCGCGACCAACGCGGCGAGCGGAATCCATGTCGCGCGTCAGGATTCAACGCCGTTGATCCTGTTCGTGGGGCAGATCGAGCGCGGGCATCGCGACCGCGAGGCGTTTCAGGAGGTGGATTACCGCGCCACCTTCGGCACGCTGGCGAAATGGGCCGCCGAGGTCGATCAGACCGAACGCCTCCCCGAATATGTCAGCCGGGCCTTTCATGTCGCGCAATCCGGGCGTCCCGGCCCGGTGGTCCTCGCGCTGCCCGAAGACATGCTCAGCGCGCACGCCGATGTGTCCGATATCCCGGCGCGCGCGTCGGTTGCACCCAGGGTGAGCGCAACCGCGGTGGATGCGCTCGTCCGGCATCTGGCGCAGGCGCGGCGGCCGCTGGTCATTGCGGGCGGGTTCGCGTGGTCGCAACAGGCGGCGCAGGACCTCGCGACGTTTGCCGAACGCTTCGATCTGCCCGTCGCGGTGACGTTTCGCCGGCAGGACCGCATCGACAACCGGCATCCGCATTATGCAGGCGATCTGGGCGTGGGGATGAATCCCCGGCTTGCGGCGCGCATGGCGGCGGCGGATTGCCTGCTCGTGCTGGGCGCAAGGCTGGGTGACATCGCGACCGGGGGGTATGCACATCCCGATCCCGCCGCGCCGGGGTGCACGATCCTGCATGTGCATCCGGACCCGGACGAGACGGGGCGCGTCTTCCGGCCCGATCTGGCGGTGAACGCGCCGGCGACCGAAGTGGTGCACGCACTGGCGCAGCGCACGCCGGAGAGCCATCCGGCGCGCGCGCAGTGGCGTGAGGCCGCGCGGGCCGAGTACGAGGCCTGGATCACCCCGGTTCAAACGCCGGGCGAGGTGAAGCTGGAGCAGGTGATGACCTGGCTGTCGGACGCGTTGCCGGAGGACGCGATCGCGACGAATGGTGCGGGCAATTACGCGGCGTGGGTGCATCGCTATTTCCGGGCGCGCAGCTATCCGGGGCAGCTCGCGCCGACCTCCGGCAGCATGGGCTACGGATTTCCCGCCGCGATCAGCGCCAAGCTCGAACATCCCGACAGGACCGTCGTGTGTTTCGCGGGCGATGGCTGTTTCCAGATGACGATGAACGAGTTCTCGACGGCCTGTCAGCACGGGGCCGCCGTGATCGTGATCCTGTGCAACAACGGCCGCTACGGCACGATCCGCATGCATCAGGAAAAGACCTATCCGGGGCGCGTCAGCGGCACCGATCTGGCCAACCCGGATTACGCGGCGCTGGCGCGCGCCTATGGCGGCCATGGCGAGACGGTGCTGCGTACGGCCGATTTCGCCGCAGCCTTCGGGCGCGCGCGCGATGCCGGCGTGCCCGCCATTATCGAGCTGCAGCTCGATCCCGAGGCACTGTCCCCGGCGATGACCCTGGCCGCCACGCGCCGCGCGGGTGCGGGTGGCTGACGCGTCAGGCGGAAGGTCCGACCGCGGCCGCGTGGCGGCCCGCCCAGCGCCCGCTGGCCAGCACCGCGGTCAGCAGATAGCCGCCCGTGGGCGCCTCCCAGTCCAGCATCTCGCCCGCGGCGAAGACGCGGGGCAGGGCGCGCAGCTCCAGCCCGTCGGTCAGCGCCGTGCGGCAAATGCCGCCGGCGACCGAGATCGCCTCATCCAGCGGATGAGGCCCCTCCACGGGCAGGGGCAGCGCCTTCACGATGTGCGCCAGCGCGGCCGCTTCGCGCGGCAGCGGGCGGGCGCATTCCTGCATCAGCGCGAGCGGTGCGTCCGCCATCCGCAGCGCCTTGCGCAAGCGGTTCGACGTGCTTTCCCGGGCAGGTCGGGCGGCCAGCCGTGCGGTCAGCGTCGGCGCGTCGAGATCGGGCGCCAGATCCAGCGTCAGTGCAGCGCCCTCACGCAGGACAGGGCCGAGAGCGTAGAGCGCGCCGCCCTCGAGACCGCGCGCGGTGATCACCATCTCGCCACGGGCGCGGCGCCCGCCGGCCTGCAGGACCACATTCTTGACCGGCCGACCGATGACACGGCGCATATGCGGTGACCACGTCATGGCCATCCCCACATTCGCGGGACGAAACGGCGCCATCGCGACGCCGTGGCCGTGCAGGATCGGGGCCCATGCGCCGTCCGACCCCAGCCGCGACCAGCTGGCCCCGCCCAGCGCCAGCACGGTGACCCCGGCGGCGACCGGCAAGCGCCCATCGGGCGTGTCGAACAGATGTGCGTCGCCCTCAAGCCCCTGCCAGCGCCAGCGTGTACGCAGCGACACACCCAGCGTGCCCAGCCGTGCCAGCCAGGCCCGCAGAAGTGGCGATGCCTTCATCGCATGTGGAAAGACGCGCCCCGAGCTGCCGGTGAACACGCTCTGCTCCAGCCCTTCCGCCCAGGCCATCACGGCTTGCGGGCCGAAATCCGCCAGCATCGGCGCCAGCCAGTCCGCCGCCGCCTCGTAGTTGGCAAGAAATCGGTCCGCCGGCTCGGATTTCGTCAGGTTCAGCCCCGATTTCCCGGCCATGAGCAGCTTGCGCGCCG
>CAZMBT010000009.1:0-2002 GCA_964564395.1 uncultured Alkalilacustris sp. | reverse complement strand
CGGATCGGAGGGCTGCGGCAGAAAGCCCAGCCGCATAACCGGATAGAACATCCGCAGCCCGACGACGCCGATGCGCAGGTCGCAGGCCAGCACCATGCCCAGCGCCCCTCCGGCCACCGATCCGTTGAGAGCCGCGACCGTCAGGCAGGGCAGCGCGGCGATACGGGCCGAAAGCCTCTCCCACACCGGGTCGGTGGCCAGCCCGGCCCGCGCCGCGTCCAGATCCGCGCCGGCGCTGAACACCTTGCCGGCTCCGGTCAGTACGACGGCGCGCGCCCTGTCGCGGTCGGCGCGCTCAACGCCCGCGTCGAGCGCCTCGAGCATGTCGCGGGTCAGTGCATTGGCCTTCTCGGGCCGGTCCAGTGTCAGGGTATGCACCCCGTCCGCGCAGCTTTCGCGGATCACGTGCCCAGCCCCACCCGGCGGCGGATCTCCTCGTCGCGCAGCGAGACCTCCGCGCCGCACCACGGATCGGCATCGCCGCTGCACATCCAGGCGAGGGCCTGTGCCGGCCAGTCCGCGGGGACATGGGTGGACCAGTCGAGCTGGCTGACCGGGTTGACGCCACTCGCGCGGATCGTGGCCTGCATCCCGGTGGCCACCGTGCCCGGCGAAAGCCCCATGATGCGCAGCCCGGCGGCGCGGTTCTCGTGGTCGGCGGCGCGGGTCAGCATGGCCGCGCCGGCCTTCGAGGCGCAATAGGCGCTCCACCCCTCCAGCGGGTGATGCGCCGCCCCCGAACTGACCGTGATGATGGTGCCGCCGCCCTGCGCGCGCATCACCGGGATGGCGGCGCGCATGCCGTGGAAAACGCCCTTGAGGTTGATGTCGATCGCGCGCCCCCAGGCCTGCGGGTCCACCCGGTCCAGCGTGGCGATGGGGTCGATCACCCCAGCATTGTTGATGAGGATGTCGAGGCGTCCGAATTCACGGCGCATCCGCTCGATGGCCGCCGTCACCGCGTCGGGGTCGGCCACATCGCAGGGCAGCGCCAGCCCGCTGGTTTCGCCCGCCAGTGCAGTGACCGCGTCGACAGAGCGCGCCGCGAGTCCGACATGCGCCCCTGCATCGGCGAAAAGCCGCGCTGTCGCCTCGCCGATACCACGGCTGGCCCCGGTTATCAGAACCGACTTGCCTGCGATGGCATGGTCGTGCGTGTTGGTCATAGCGTTGCTCCGTTCTGCGGTTGCGACTCTGCGGTTGCCATGTCGCCGTGATAGACCATGGCGCGGGGATGTGCCACAAATCGCCAGCATGCCGACACCCCCCCTTGACCGTTGATCAAGGCGTGTAGATGCTGCAGCGCAATTTTCCGTTATCAGGGACCGAGGGAGCGACGATGAAATCCTATACACATATGGTCGGCTTTACAGTTGTTGCGACGCTGCTGGGCAGCACCGCCGCGCTGGCGCAGGTGACGCCGACAGAGGTCTGGGAAGGCTGGCAGGAACAGGCCGCCTCGACGGGGGCCAGCCTGGACGCCGACTCGGCCGCAGCGGATGGTTCGGATTTCAGGGCCGAGGGTGTCACCTACAGCGTCACCCAGGACGACATGACGCTGCGCGTGCATATCGACAACGTCCTGTTCGCAGATGCCGGCGATGGCAGCGTGCAGGTTACCTTTGCGGATGATGCGGTGCTCGAGGTGACGGGCGACGACTTCGAAGGCAACATGGCCGGCGTGACCTTCGATATCGCGGCTGCCGACCTGGATATCCGCGCCTCCGGCGCGCCGGAGGCGTTGCGCTACGCCTTCACCGCCCCGCAGGTCGATTTCTCGCTGGCAGAGGTTCTTGGCACCGCGGCCGAAGAGTTCGACGGCGAACTCACGGTTTCGCTGACGGACCTGGCCGGTGAGCATTTCCGCGAAACGTCCGGCGATCATGCCCTGGAGAGCTTCTTCGAGATGGGCAGCATCGCCTTCGATGTGAATGTCTTCAACCCCGAAGGCTCCGAGAGTGTCGTTGCCAAGGGGCAAACCACGGATGTCGGCTTTGTCCTG
>CAZMBT010000008.1:0-26086 GCA_964564395.1 uncultured Alkalilacustris sp. | reverse complement strand
GATGCGCGACCGCGTGGTGGAAGCGTATCAGGAAATCCTGCGGATGCCGGTCTGAACCATGCGTGAAGAAGTGCTGTTCGACGTGATGCGCCAGGGGCTCTGGATCGCGGTCGTCATCTCGGCGCCGATCCTGACGGTCGCGCTGCTGGCGGGGGTGGCGGTCGGGCTGTTTCAGGCTCTGACATCGGTGCAGGAAATGACGCTGACCTTCGTGCCGAAGATCGCCGCCATCGTCGTGGTTTTCTGGATGTCGATGGCGTTCATGTCGCGCATGCTCGTCGATTTTTTCGCGGACGGCATCGTCCCGCTCGTGGCCGGAGGCTAGTCCATGGAAAACGCGACCTATACCACCCTGACGCGGCAATCCGGCCTCATGCGCGAGATGCAGGCGGTGGCCCACAATATCGCCAATCTCTCGACGACGGGCTTTCGCAAGGAGGGTGTCATCTTTTCCGAGCATGTCGCGGCGCTCGACGCCGCGTCATCCTCGCTGTCGATGGCGTCAGGCCACGCGCGGCACACAAGCCCGGTCCAGGGCGCATTGACCCATACCGGCGGACGCTTCGATTTCGCCATCGAGGGCGAGGGGTATTTCCTTCTGGAGACCGCTCAGGGCGAGCGTCTGACCAGGGCGGGGAGCTTCACACCCAACGAGGGTGGCGAACTGGTCACCGCTGCCGGGGACCGGGTCCTGGATGACGGCGGCGCGCCGATCTTCGTCCCGCCCGATGCGGGTTCGGTGGCGCTGGCGCGCGACGGCACGCTGTCGGCCGATGATGTCCCGCTGGCCCGGCTCGGCATCGTGCAGCCGCAGGAGCCCGAGCAGATGCGGCGCGAGGCCGGGGTGCTGTTTCGCTTCGATGGACCTCTGGATCCCGTGCAGCAGCCAGATCTGGTTCAGGGAAGCCTTGAGGACTCGAATGTCCAGCCGGTGACCGAAATGGCGCGCATGATCGAGGTGCAACGCGCCTATGAACTGGGACAGAGCTTCCTCGAACGCGAGGATGACCGCATTCGCACCGTGATCGAAACGCTCGGACGCTAGAACGGGAGATACTCAAATGCATGCCCTGCAGATTGCAGCGACCGGTATGAACGCGCAGCAGATGCGCGTCGATACGGTCTCCAACAACCTCGCGAACATGAGCACGACGGGCTTCAACGCGCGGCGTGCCGAATTCGCCGACCTTCACTATCAGCAGTTGCAACGCGCCGGCACAATCAATGCCTCTGACGGAACGGTGCTGCCGACGGGGGTCCAGCTCGGCCTTGGTGTGCGTCCGGCGGCGGTTACCGTGAATCTCCAGCAAGGCGCCCTGACCCAGACCGGGGCTGATCTGGACATCGCCATCGAGGGCGACGGGTATCTGGAGGTCGTCCTGCCCTCCGGCCTGCCGGCCTATACCCGCGATGGCGGCTTGCAGCGCTCGGCGGACGGGTTGATCGTGACGGCCGACGGGCATGAAGTCATGCCCGGCATCGTGGTGCCCGATGACGCGCGCAGCGTGTCGATCAGCGCCGATGGGGAGATGTACGCCTTCTTTGCCGACCAGGTGGAGCCCGAGCTGCTCGGGCAGTTCACTCTTGCTGGCTTTACCAATGCCAAGGGGCTCGAGGCGATCGGGTCGAACCTGTTTCTGGAGACGGCCGCCTCCGGACCAGCCCTGATCGGGGCACCCGGCGAGGACGGGCTGGGCACCATCCGCCAGGGTTATCTCGAGGAAAGCTCGGTGGATGCCGTGCGCGAGGTCACAGAGCTCATCAAGGCGCAGCGCGGTTATGAGCTCAATGCCAAGGTGATCACGGCCGCGGACCAGATGCTCGGCGCGACCGCGCAGGTGCGGTGATGCGCCTGTATCTCTGCCTTCTTCTGGCGATGACGCTCGCCGGGACCGCGGCTGCGGAAACGCTCGTCGCGGCACGCACGATCCGCGCGACGAGCGTGCTCGGCCCGCAGGACGTGACCCGTGTCGACGGCGAGGTGCCCGGCGCCTTGCAGCATCCTTCGGAGGCGGTGGGACTCGAGGCGCGTGTCACGCTCTATGCGGGGCGTCCGATCCGCTCCGGCGATCTGGGCCCGGCCGCGACAATCGAGCGCAACGAGATCATTCCACTCTCCTACCGGCATGGCGGGCTGGTCATCTCGGCCGAGGGGCGTGCCCTGTCGCGCGGCGGTCCCGGCGACGTCATCCGGGTGATGAACATGGGGTCTCGCAACACGATCACCGGGGTCGTGACCGAAGCGGGCAGCGTCCGTGTGGCGCCGCATTTCAACCGAGGGGATATCCGATGATCCTGCCTTTCCGGCACCTGCAGCGGCTGCTCCTGTGTGCTCCGATCCTGTTGGCCGCATGCACGGGCCTGGACCGTGTCGGCCGCGCCCCGGATTTCAGTCCGCTCGAGGACAGCTACCAGCACCACGCCATGTATGCGCTGCCAATCCCCGATCGGGTGGACGCACCCGGCGAAACCGACGCGGCGTCGCTGTGGTCGTCGGGGCGCGCCTCGCTGCTCGGCGATCGGCGCGCGCAACGCCGTGGCGATATCCTGACCGTGGTGATCGAGATCGACGACAGCGCCGAGATGTCCAATACGTCGCGCAGCGGGCGTGACGGCAACGTGAGCATGGGCGTGCCGGACTTCTTCGGCATCCCGCAGAGGCTCGACCGGCAATTGCCGGACGGCGCAAGCATGGCATCCGCCGTCGATGCCCATGGCGGCGGGAGTTTCTCGGGCGATGGATCGGTCCGCCGCAATGAGAAGCTGACACTGCGCCTCGCCACCACCGTGGTGGAGCGGCTTCCCAATGACGTGCTCCGGATAGAGGGGTCGCAGGAGGTGCGGGTGAACAACGAACTGCGCGACCTGGTCGTGACCGGCTATGTGCGCCCGCAGGATATCTCCAGGCGTAATGAGATCACCTATGACAAGATTGCGGGCGCCCGGATTTCCTATGGCGGCCGCGGTCTCGTTTCGGATGTCCAGCAGCCCCGCTGGGGGCAGCAGATTTCCGATATCCTCCTGCCGTTCTGAGGCTGCGCGATGACAAAGCTTCTTCCGGTTCTGCTCGGTTCTCTGGGGTTGGTGGCGGGGTCCGTTTCGGGGTATCTGATGCGTGTCGCTGACGCGCCCGCCGCGACGCACGAAGCCTCGACCGGGGACGGGGCCGAGGCCGCGCCGACCGGCAAGGACGCCGATGCGGACGTGATCTCGCCGGCGGCGCTCGAAGTCGTCGAGATCGAGGATCAATTCCTGGTTCCACTGACGGATGGTGACCGGGTCGTGGCGCTGGTCGTGTTGTCGCTCGGGCTTGAGGTTGTTGACGGGCATGGTGCACAGGTCATCGCGCAGGAGCCGCGGCTGCGCGCCGCCTTCCTGAACACCCTGTTCCAGCACGCCAATATGGGTGGCTTTTCCGGCAGCATCACGGATTCGGAAACCCTTTCGACCTTGCGCAAGGCGCTTGTGGAAACCGCGCAGGCGACCATCGGGCCAGAGGTTGCCGACGTCCTGTTGATGGGGCTCGTGCGCAACGACCGGGACTGATGTGCCCGCCATGCGCGGGTGGGACCATGCGTGCGGCGCGGTAGCGGGGCGTCGATCAGGTGTCGGGCGCGACCCTCAGAAACGTGATCACCGTGTCGCCATAGCGGCGCGTATCGCAGTGGAGAAAGCCCGCGGGCGGGGTCTGCGGCGCCGCCTCTTCCCAGACGATCATCGCTCCGGGTACAAGCCAGCCGCCAACCAGCGCCGCGGTCAGGGCGCGGGCGCCCAGATCACGGCCATAGGGCGGGTCGAGAAAGACGAGATCGAAGGCGGGCCCATGATTGCTGCCCGGCTGCGTCGCATCGCGACGCCACACCCGCGTGCGGCCCATCAGCTGCATCGCAGTGATGTTGCGCCGCAAGAGTGCCCGCGCGGTTGCGCCGTTGTCGATAAAGGTACAATGCCGCGCTCCGCGCGACAGCGCTTCGAGACCGAGTGCCCCGGTGCCGGCGAACAGGTCGAGCACGCGCGCCCCGGTCACCGGGTCGCCATGGGCGCCGCCCATCAACAGGTTGAAGATCGCTTCGCGGACCCGGTCCGAGGTCGGGCGCAACTGCGCCGCGCGGTCTCCCTTGCCGGGATCTGCCAGCCTGAAGCCGCGGAATTCGCCCCCTATGATACGCATGGCAACGCCTCAGGCCAGAAGCGACTTCAGATCGCACCCGGGGTCGGCGATCGCGTCCGGGTGCACGCTGCGCCCGGCTTCCAGAAGCCGCTTGCCGATCATGTAGGCGCGCGGCGCGTTCATGGCATCGACCGCGCACAGACGCTGCCCGGAAAAATACCAGTACGACATCCCGTCGGCGGCCCGGCGCTCCACGACGCGGTCATATCCGTGATTGAGCCCGGCGATCTGGAGCTTGACATCGAACTGGTCGGACCAGAACCACGGAACGGGCCGATAGTCGCGCTCCGCGCCCATAAGGTTCTGCGCCACGGTCTCGGACTGATCGATGGCGTTCTGAACGCTCTCCAGCCGGATCCGGGTGTTGCCAAAAGGGAAGGCCGCGCAGTCTCCGCTCGCCCAGATGCCGGGGGCGGAGGTCCGGCCCTGCGCATCCACGACAATGCCGTCGTCGACCGTCAGCCCCGCTGCCTCGGCAAGGGCGGTGGCTGGCGTGATGCCGATGCCGACAATGACGAAATCCACGTCAATCCGGGTGCCATTGTCGAGCGTGGCCCCGGTGACGCGGTCTTCGCCGGTCAGGCGGGACAGCCCGGTGCCTTCGAGGATGTTGACCCCGTGCCGCGCATGGAGTTGACGGAACCATGCCGCGGTCTGCGGGCTGGCAACGCGTTGCAGGATGCGTGGCGCCGCCTCGATCAGCGTGACCTGCAGTCCTCGCTCTGCGGCGACGGCGGCCGCCTCCAGCCCGATATAGCCGCCCCCTACGATCAATACGCGCCGACCGGGTCGGAATTCGTCGGCCATGCCGTCGGCATCCGCCAGCGTGCGTATCACATGCACACCGGCGAGATCGCCCCCGATTGCGGCCGGCAGGCGCCGCGGCACCGCCCCGGTTGTCAGCACGAGCGTGTCGTAATCGAGATCCGTCTCGCCCAGGCCGACCGTACGCCGTTCGGCGTTGATGCCGGTGACGCGCCTGCCGGTCAGCAGCGCGATGTCCTGATCGGCATAGGCGGCCTGCGGACGCAGATAGAGCCGCTCGCGCGTCATCTCGCCCAGCAGGTATTTCTTCGACAGGGGCGGGCGTTGATAGGGGGGGTCAACCTCGTCACCGACAAGGGTGATCGGCCCGTCATGGCCCAGCGCGCGCAGCTTCATCACCAGGGCGGAACCGGCCTGTCCGGCGCCGACGACCACAATTCCTGCCATTTGGCTTCTCCCTGCTGGTCGCGCCTCGATATCCGGCTATATCCGGCGAAGGCCAAAACGCAAGGAGTTCACGACCATCATGACGATTTCCGTTGGAGACCGCCTGCCCGACCTCGCCGTGACGCGCGCAACCGCGGACGGTCCGCAGCAGGTACAACTCGGCGAGTTGACGAAGGGGCGCAAGGTGGTGCTGTTCGCAGTGCCGGGTGCCTTCACCCCCACATGTCACAAGTCGCACATGCCCAGCTTCGTGCGCACCAGCAGCGCCTTCAAGGCGCAGGGCATCGACGAGATCCTGTGTGTCGCGACCAACGACCCGTTCGTCATGCGCGCATGGGCGGCGGCATCCGGGGCCGACGAGGCCGGAATCGGCATGCTGTCCGACGAAAAGGCGGCGTTGACGATCGCGCTCGGCCTGGAAATCGCCCCCGCGCAGCCCGGTCAGATGATGCGCTCGAAACGTTACTCGATGCTGGTTGATGATGGTGTGGTACGCGAATTGCAGGTCGAGGAGAGCCCTGGAAGCTGCGAGATTTCAGCCGGAGATTCGTTGCTGGAGCGGGTGTAACCGCCCGCACAAGATTGCAGGGAAGGCGGGTCGCGCAGTTTGCGCGGCCCGTGATCTTTCAACCCTGAATCACGGTCCGGGTCGGGAAGGGGATCGTGATACCGTCGGCGTCGAAGGCGTCCTTGATTGCGCGGGTCAGATCGCAACGCAGCGCCCACAGGTGACCCGCGTCGCACCACACGCGAAGGACGAAATCGACCGAGCTGTCGCCCAGCTGTGCCACCTTGATCACCGGGGCCGGGTCGGCAAAGGCGCGTTCATCTGCCTCGATCGCACGGCGGATCGCGGCTTCGGCCTTCTTCAGATCCGTGTCATAGCTCACGCCGATGCGCAGTTCACAGCGACGCGTCGGATTGACCGAGTAGTTGGAGATCGGGCGTGCCCAGACATCGCCATTGGGCAGGATCATGCGCAGATTGTCCGCCGTGTCGAGTTCGGTGAAGAACAGCGTGATCTGGCGAACCGTGCCCATGCAGCCGCCGATCTCGACGAAGTCGCCGTTGCGGATCGGCCTGAACAGGACGATCATGACACCGGCGGCCAGATTGGTGAGCGCGCCCTGCAGGGCCAGCCCGATGGCCAGCCCCGCAGCACCGATCAGCGCAACGAGCGACGTGGTCTGGATTCCGAACCGTCCGAGGACGAAGATCACCGCAATCAGCAGGATGAAATAGCGCGCAAGGTTGGCCAGAAAGCCGAACAGCGTCGGATCGATCCGTGCGTGGGTTTCGGAGAGCCGCGAGATGCGCGCCTTCGCCCAGCCGCTGGCCCAATAGGCCACCAGCAGGATGATGAGCGCCGATACGACGTTCACCCCGAGGGCCGTGCCCCAGTCGAGGGTTGCCTGGGTCATTGTTGCTCCGCCAGCATGTCCATCTTGCGTGCCAGCTTCACGTCCAGCTCTGTCAGCCCGCCCGCGTCATGTGTCGAGAGCGTGACCTCGACAGTCTTGAAGACGTTGAACCATTCGGGGTGATGATTCCATTTCTCGGCCCAGATGGCGACGCGCGTCATCCAGCCGAAGGCCTCGACGAAGTTGCGAAATTCGAAGCGCTTGGTCAGTGCATCGCGTCCTTCGACCGGTTGCCAGCCGGCCTTGCCGAGGGTTGCAAGCGCTTCCGCGCGGTCTGTTTCGTTGAGCTTTTCGGTCATTGTTCCTCCTGGCCGGTGTTTCTGAAGGGCCCGTAGGTCGTGAGCACCTCGATCTCCTCGTCGATCGCGCTCCGCTCCGCCTCCAGATAGCGCATGACGGCATCGCGAAAACCGGGCTCGGCGAACCAGTGCAGCGAATGCACCTGCTGCGGCAGGTAACCGCGTGCCAGCTTGTGTTCTCCTTGCGCGCCCGCCTCGACGCGGCCGAGGCGGTTCTCGATGGCGAAGTCGATGGCCTGATAGTAGCACAGCTCGAAATGCAGGCAGGGATGGTCTTCGATGCAGCCCCAGTAGCGACCGAAAAGCGCGTCGCGCCCGATGAGATTGAGCGCCCCCGCCACCCAGCGCCCGTCGCGTTCGGCCATGACCAGAAGAACATCCTCGCGCATCGTCTCGTGCAGGCAATCGAAGAAGGCGCGCGACAGATAGGGCGTGCCCCATTTGCGCATCCCGGTGTCCTGATAGAAGGTCCAGAACGCGTCCCAGTGTTGCGGCGTGATGGCGTCCCCGGTCAGGCGGTGAATGACCCCCCCGAAATCCTGTGCTGTGCGGCGTTCCTTGCGGATGGTCTTGCGCTTGCGCGATGACAGGCTGGCGAGGAAGGCATCGAAGCTGTCATAGCCGTGGTTGTACCAGTGAAACTGCTGCGTCACCCGGTGCAGGAATCCGGCCTGCGCGCCGAGCTCGGCCTCCTGCGCGGAGCAGAAGGTCACATGCGCCGATGACAGGCCGCTGCGCCCCGCGATCTGCGTCATCCCCTGCAGGAGCGCGGCGCGCCCGGTCACGGTGTCGCCCGGCCGCGTGAGCAGCCGGCGCCCTGTGGCCGGGGTGAAGGGAACGGCCGATTGAAGCTTGGGATAGTAGCGGCCGCCGGCACGCTCGTAGGCATGTGCGAAGGCGAAATCGAAGATGTATTCGCCCTGGCTGTGGCCCTTGGCATATAGCGGCGCGACAGCGATGGTTTCACCGCCGCGCCGCGCCCTGAGATGGTACGGCTGCCAGCCCGTCCCGGAGCCCACCGATCCCGATCGTTCCAGCGCGTGCAGAAAGTGGTGCGTCGTGAACGGGTCGTTGGCGCGGCTGCCATCGGCGGTCTCCGGGCAGGCGCAGGCGTTCCAGTCGGCAGCGTCGATCTGGTGCAGCCCCTCGAGGGCGGTGATTTCGATCTGGTCGTCGGACATCAAGGCCCCATCCCTGTGACGCGCCGCTCCGGTGCGGTGCCGATCGCTGCCGGGCACCGTCGGGAAGATGGCGTCGGGTTGCGGCAGGTCAAGCGGCAGCCCTCATCGCGCGAGGGCGGGCAGATACCCTTCGAAGGTGATGTTGTCGGCGATGCGGCGCGCCGCTTCTTCCTCACGAGGGGATCGAATCGTCCAGCACAGGACCGGCACACGGCGGCGCTTCAGTTCGGCGATGCGCGGGTGCTCGAGATCCGCGGCACGGTGCGAAACGAAGCTTGCCCCGACCGTGTCGAAATCGGCGATCGCGGCAAGACGCGCGCGGGTGGCGGCGTCCAGCTCCGGCGCGTCGGCTTCGTTGAAGGTGCAGCTTGTCAGCCCGCGCGGGATCGCGGGTGCGGCGTGGGCCATGGTGGCGACGGAGGCGGGGTTGAACGACATCACCGCGACCGGGCCGGAGTAGTCGCGCAAGGCATGCGCAGTCGCATGTTCCAGCGGTCCGACACCGGGTCCGCCAGCGCGTGCCTGATCCTTGAGCTCCAGCAGCAACGGCACACGCCCGCGCACCGCAGCCAACGCATCCGCGAGCGTGGGGATGCCCGCGCCATCCTCGCCACGCAACCCAAGCGCCATGAGCGCGCGCGCCGAATGGTCGCGGACCGATCCATCGGCGCCGGTCATGCGTTCCAGCGCATAGTCGTGAAACACCATCGCGACATCATCGGCCGAAAGCTGCAGATCGATCTCGATGCCGTAGCCCGCCGCGACCGCCGCCGCGATGGCGGCCGGGCCGTTCTCGGCGCGCCCGGCGTGGGCGTCATGCAGGGCGCGATGGGCGATCGGGGCGGCGCGGAAGCTCGCCGGCAGTTCGGGGCGGGTCATCGGATTTCGAAGATCCCCTCGATCTCCACGGCGACGCCGAGGGGCAGCGACGCCACCCCGACGGCCGAGCGTGAGTGCTGGCCGGACTCGCCGAGCAGTTCGACCATCAGATCCGACGCCCCGTTGACGACCTTGGGCTGATCGGTGAAATCCGGCGTCGAATTCACGAAACCGGTCAGCTTGACGACCTGCACCAGCCGGTCGAGATCGCCGCCGCAGGCGACGCGCAGCTGGGCCAGAAGGCTGAGCGCGCAGGCCCGAGCCGCAGCCGCGCCGGCCGCGACATCGAGCTGTTCGCCGAGCCGCCCGCGGATCAAGCCGTCCTGATCCTGGCTGATCTGACCCGAGATGTAGACGAGGTTTCCGCTCTGAACGAAGGGCCGGTAATTGGCGGCGGGCGCCGGCGCGTCCGGTAGCGTTATGCCGAGCTGTTGCAGCCGCGCGTTGATGTCTGCGCTCATCTGACTCTCCCTTGTGAATCGCTCAAGACGCTAATCGCTTGCGCCGTCACGGGAAACCGGAAAGTCAGCTTTCGCGAAACGCGCGGTTGAAGTAATCGGCGAAGGGTTGCACCAGATACGTCATCGGCGATCTTTCGCGCGTGCGGATATAGGCTTCCACCGGCATGCCGGGCACCAGCGCGCCCTCGGTGAGCTTTTCAACCTCGCCATCCATCAGCTCGATCTCGACGCGGTAATAGCTCTCGCGTGTCATGTCATCGGTGAATGCGTCGGCCGACACGCGGGTGACGCGCCCCTGAATGTCGGGCGCGTTGCGCAGGTTGAACGCCGTGAAGAGCAGCGTGACATCCTGCCCGGTCGCGACCTCGTCGATATCGGTCGAGGCAACCCGCGCAGTGATGACGAGCGGGCGATCCTGCGGCACCAGATGAAGCACGGGTTCCGCCTGACGCAGCACGGCGCGCGGTGTCGTGACCTGCATGTCGTGAACCACCCCGCCGACCGGCGCGCGAACATCCAGTCGGCTGACACGTTCGCGCAATGCGCGGCGCCGCTCCGCGAGTTCAAGCTCGCGCACCCCGAGCTCGCGCATTGCGGTCTGGGCCTGTTCGCGCCGGTCGGAGCGCAGGCGCAGGATTTCGAGATCCAGCTCGATGATCGCCCCCTTTGCGCGCGCACGCTCGGCGGTCAGCTCGCCCATGCGGCCCCGAAGGCGCGCGGCTTCGCGCTGCAGCGCCAGAAGTCGCGAGGCCTGTGCGAGCCCGCGATCGAAGAGCGATTGCTGATCGTCCAGCTCCTGTCCGATGAGCGCGATCTGCTCGGCGTGGGCCTCGCGCTGGGCGTCGGCGCCCGCGATCTGGCTCTCGATCTGGGCGCGGCGCTGCTCGAGCTGTCGAACCTGCTGCTGAAGCGACTCGGCGCGCGCCTCGAAAAGCTGCAGCTGGCCCTGCATCAGTCTTGCTGCAACCGGGTCATCCGCCGCGGCTTCGACCAGTTCCGGCGGGAAGGTGATGCGCCCGGCCTCGTCGCGTTCGGCCTCCAGCCTGCCACGCCGGGCCAGTGTCTCGAAGAACTGGTTCTCTACCACGGTGAGTTCGGAGCGCAGCAAGGCCCCGTCGAGCCGGACAAGAAGATCACCCGCCTCCACGGTGTCGCCTTCCGCCACCATGATCCGATCGACCACGCCGCCATCGGGGTGCTGCACGATCTGCCGGCTTTGTGCCACCTCCACCTGTCCGCCAGCGATGACGGCGCCCGATATGCTGGTCATGACCGCCCAGCCGCCGAAACCGCCCACGAGTATCGCAAGGGCGATGAGGCCGAGCGCAAGCGGCCGCCGCGCGGACCAGGGCGCGGGGGTCATTGGACACCCCCAGGGCCAGCGTCGCGCAGGATGTCGGTGTGGTTGCGCACCATGCCGCGCAGCACTTCGTCACGCGGGCCGAAGGCGGTACGGGTGCCGTGCTCCAGCACAAGAAGCTTGTCGCATTCCTGGATCGCGGCAGGCCGGTGCGCCATGATCAGGATGGATTTGCCCTCGGACTTCAGTTGCCGGATCGTGGCGTTCAGGGCGTTCGAACCTTCGTTGTCGAGATTCGAATTCGGTTCATCCAGAACGACGATGACCGGATCGTCATAGAGTGCCCGCGCCAGTCCGATGCGCTGTATCTGCCCGCCCGAAAGGCGGCCGCCCTGCGGGCTGACGATGGTGTCGTAGCCATCCGGCAAGGTCACGATCATGTCATGTGCGCCGGCCTTGCGCGCCGCGGTGACGATCTTGGCGTCATCCCGGTCCTCGCGCAGCCGCGCGATGTTCTGCGCGATGGTGCCGTCGAAGAGCGTGATGCGCTGGGGAAGATAGCCGAGATAGCTGCCCAGCACGTCGGGATCGTATTGATCCAGTGTTGCCCCGTCGAGGCGTACCCTGCCGCCCGCCGGACGCCAGACACCGGTCAGGGCGCGCGCCAGCGTGGACTTGCCCGCACCGCTGGGGCCGATGACCCCCAGCGCGCTTCCCGGTTCGAGCACGAAGGACACCATTCGGATCGCCGCGTGATGCTGACCCGGTGGGATCACGGTGACCTGCTGGGCCTCGAGCTGTGCCCGGGGCCGGGGCAGCGCGGTGCGTTCGCGCGCCGGCGGTACGCTGGAGAGCAACTCGACGAGTTTTCCCCACCCCTCCTGCGCGCGCTGGACCACCGCCCATTGCCCGATGGCCGCGTCCATCGGGGCAAGGGCCCGACCCAGCAGGATCGATGCCGCGATCATTGCGCCGGGGGTCAGCTCTGCCTGCAGCACGAGCCAGGCACCTGCTGCCAGGATCGCCGATTGCAGGAACAGCCGGAAGGTCCGCGACAGCGTGGTGAAGACACCGCTGCGATCGCTCAGCGCCACGGTCTGCGACAGGGCGGTTCCGCGCGCCTGTTGCCATCGGTCGAAACCGGCTTCGCGCATGCCCAACGCCTGCACGATCTCGGACTCGGATTTGATCTGCTCGCCGAGCCGGTCGGCATTGCGGGCGGTGGCATTGGCCTGCGCCATGGGCCGATTTGTCGCGCGCTGATTGAGGAAGGTGATGGCGATCAGGATCATGGCCCCCACCACGGCGAGAACGCCGAGCCAAGGGTGAAAGAGGAAGATCGCGATGATGAAGATCGGTGTCCAGGGGATATCGAATACCGCAAGGAAAGTCGGCGACGTGAGGAGGCGCTGTATCGATTCCAGGTCTCCTTGTGCCCCCTGTGCGAGCCGGTCCGACGGCCGCACCGTGAGGCGCGCGAGCGCGGCGTCGAACACCCGCCGATCGAGCGCGTCCTGAAAGCGGGCACCGGCCCGTGCCGTGATCCGCCCGCGCGCATAGTCCAGAAGCCCCATCATGACATAAAGGAAGGCCACCAGCAGCAGCAGTGCGATCAGCGTCTCCTCCGAGCGGCTGCTCAGCACGCGGTCATAGATCTGCAGCATGAAGATGGGGCCGGTCAGCATCAGCAGATTGACGAAGATGCTGAAGACGAAGACCGCACCGAAGAGCCGTCGGCTTTCGTCGCGGACCTGCCGGAGCTCGGCGGCGCCGTCAGGGGGCGCGGGCGCGGCGGATCTCGGTTGTGCAGGCATGCAGGTGGCTCCGGACCGGCGGGATCATCCAGATTGGGGCGAATTAGCATAAACCTCGTGCGGTTGCATCGTTTTCCTGTCGTGGTCGGGGCGGCCCGGCATGTCATCCTCGCCAACGGGTGCTATCATTGTGACACCTTGGACAGGATCCGGGGCTGTGCCGCACGGGCGTTCCGTGGCACAGGATGCGTGAGGATGTGTTGAGATTGGATTGAGGCGACAAGGTGCAGCCGATCGAACAACCGCGCGCCGCAGGCGGCGTATCGCTGATACGCATGCGCATGGTGCTCATGGCATTGCCTTTCCTGGCGGCTTGCAATGTTGCACCCGAGGGCGCCGAGATTCATGATCCGTATGAACGGCATAACCGTCAGGTCCATGCGCTGAATGTCGATGTGGACCGTATCGCGCTGCGCGGATCGGCGTCGGCCTATGGCACGGGGGTCCCGAGGCCCGTGCGCCGCGGGATCGGGAATGCTGCCGACAACCTCGCGCAGCCCCGGCGTGTCTTGAACAGCCTGCTTCAGTTCCGGCTGGAGGATGCGATCGCGAACACGTACCGATTCGTGCTCAACAGCACCGTAGGGGTCGCCGGCGTTTTCGACCCTGCGGGGGCGCTGGGCATCACCGCGCGCGAGGCGGATTTCGGCGAAACGCTTTTCGTCTGGGGCGTGCCGGAAGGCGCTTACCTGGAACTGCCCTTCCTGGGCCCGGCGACCGAGCGTCGCGCGGTGGGCCATGTCGCCGATTTCGCGCTCGACCCGTTGCACCAGGTCCTTGCGGTGCGCCAACGCAATCGCGCTCTGGCGGTGCGTGCCGCCGGACTGGTGGACCAGCGCGAGCGGGCATCGACGTTCCTGGAATCGACCCTGTATGAAAGCGCCGACAGCTATGCGCAGGCAAGGTTGATGTATCTACAGAACCGGCGTTTCGCGATCGGCGATGATGCGCAGACACAGTTTATCGACCCCTATGAGGACGACCATGAGGACTGACTTTCCTGTCGAACAGGCTCAAGGGCTGACACGGCGCGGCGTGTTCCTTGCTGCTGTGGCGCTGCCGCTCGCCTTGATTGCCCGCCCTTCGGATGCGCAGACCCTGTCCGAGGCGCGCGCGCTGATCCATCAGGTGGTCGGAGAGATCACAACGGTGATCAATTCCGGCATGTCGCAGGACGCGATGTTTCGCGAGTTCGAGCGGATCTTCGCCAGCTATGCGGATGTGCCGGCGATCGCGCGCAGTGCCCTCGGTCCGCCGGCGCGCACGGCCCAGCCGCAGCAACTCGCGCGGTATACCGAAGCCTTTCGCGGCTACATGGCGCGCAAGTACGGGCGGCAGTTCCGCAGCGTCATCGGTGGCAGCGTTTCGGTTCAGGATGCCCGCGAACTCGACCGGTTCCTGGAGGTGATCTCGATCGCCCATCTTCCCGGCGAGGCGCCCTTCGAGGTGCGCTGGCATGTCTCCGACCGCAGCGGCCGGATCCTGTTCTTCAACATGATCATCGACGGCGTCAACGTGCTCGCGGTGGAGCGCACCGAGATCGGCGCCATGCTGGAGCGCCGCGGCGGTGATATCGACCGCCTCACCGCGGCGCTGCGCGAGGCCGGCTGAGGCAGCGCCAACCCGGGCTGCACGGCAGGGTGCCGGCTCAGTTGCCGCCGGTCAGGCGGCCAAGCACATCCTCCAGCACGCGCTCGACGGTGCCGCCCGGCCGCGACGAGGCGGCCCCCGCGCCCGCCTGTGGTTGCTCACGCGGCGCGCGGCGCATCTCGTCCGGGCTCAGCATCGGCAGGGGGCGCACCGGCAGGTCGGCATGGATGCGCTGCATCGTCTCGCGCCAGATTTCCGCGGGCAGCCCGCCGCCGGTGACGCCGGTCAGCGGCGTGTTGTCGTCATAACCCATCCAGACCCCCGCCACATAATCCGCAGTATAGCCGATGAACCAGGCGTCGCGCGCCGCCTGCGTGGTGCCGGTCTTGCCTGCGGCGGGACGATCGCCCAGATCCGCGCGCCGGCCCGTGCCTGAGTTGATGACTTCGCTCATCATGTAGGTCAGTTTCTGCGCCGTTTCGTCGAGCAGGACCCGCTCCCCGATACCGCCGGCCTCGCCGATCAGCGGTTCGGTATCGCCGAGCAGCCGCAGTTCGCGCAGCCCGTACGGCCTGACCGAACTGCCGCCATTCAGGATGCCCGCATAGGCTGCGGTCATCTCCAGCAGGGTCGACTCGGACGCGCCAAGGGCAAGCGCCGGGCCGTCCGCCAGATCACGATCGAGACCAAACCCGGTCGCGACCTTGCGCACGATGTCGCGGCCGACCGTCTCCGACACCTTGACCGCGGGAATGTTGAGAGACCGCGCCAATGCTTCGGTCAGGCTGACGGTGCCCTCGAACTCGTTGGAATAGTTGCTCGGACTCCACAGGCCCGAGCCGGGAATGTCGAGTGTCAGCGGCGCATCCTCGACCAGATCGAAGGGCTCGTACCCCAGGTCGAGCGCGGCGCCATAGACGAAGGGCTTGAAGGCCGAACCGGTCTGGCGCACGGCCATTGTCGCGCGGTTGAAGGCCCCGACAAGCTGGGTGTCGCGGCCCCCGACCATCGCGCGCACCGCGCCATCGGCCGACATGACGACGATCGCGGCCTCGGCTTCGGATCCGTCGCGCACGCGGGTGTCGAAAACCTTGCGCATGGCGTCTTCCGCAGCGGTCTGGATCTTCCGGTCCAGGGTGGTGTGCACGACCACGTCCTCGGTGGTGTCGCGGGTCAGGAAGGAGGGGCCGGACGACATCACCCAATCCGCGAAGGCCCCCCCGGCGCGCGCTTCGGCCGCCTGCGACAGCCGGGCGGGATTGGCGCGCGCATGCGCCGCTTCCTGCGCGTCCAGGTACCCCTGCTCCTCCATGAGGCCGAGGATGAGATCGGCACGCGCCTGTGCACCGGCGAGATTGCGGGTCGGCGCGAAATGCGAGGGTGCGACCAGAAGCCCCGCCAGCATTGCCGCCTCGGCGGGGTCCACCTGGTTGGCGCTCTTGCCGAAATAACGCTGCGCGGCGGCCTCGAAGCCGCGCGCGCCCGCGCCCAGATAGGCCCGGTTCAGATAGATGGTGAGGATTTCATCCTTCGAGTATTTGGTTTCCAGCGCGAAGGCATAGGGCATCTCCTGCGCCTTGCGCCATACTGTGGAACGCCGGCATTCACGCTCATACTCCGCTTCCGTCGCCCAGCGCTCCGGATCGAAGCGCACGCCAAGGCACAGCAGCTTGGCGACCTGCTGGGTGATCGTCGATCCGCCATGCCCCGAGAACGGCCCGCGCCCCTGTGACAGGTTGATGCGTATCGCGCTGGCGATGCCGCGCGGGCTGACCCCGAGATGGCTGTAGAAACGCCGATCCTCGGTGGCGATGATCGCATTGCGCAGATGCGGCGAGACATCGTCCGCGGTGATCTGGCCGCCGAAGGTCTCGCCCCGCCAGGCGAATACCTCACCCGAATCGTCGAGCAGCGTGACCGAACCGCGCGCCCGTCCGTCGAGAAGCGCGTCCAGCGGTGGAAGCTGGCTGTAATGATGAAACGACGTCCCCGCGACGATTGCCACGAGGACCGCGGCAACGCGCCAGCCGATACCCCAGAAAAGCCGCAGGATCAGCCGAAACGCGCCCCCGAAAAGCCGACGCAGCGGTCCCTTGCGCGCCGACCCCCGGCCGTTGCGGCGTCTCGCGTTCGCCGGTCGTTGGCGCGAATCCGCGCCCGCCTTGCGTTGCGGTGCTGCAGCCGCGGTTTTGCCGCGGCGCGTCAGCGGCGGCGTTTGCTTCCTGCCCGTGCGTTTCATTGCCTGCCTGCAGCTTATTGCGCTTGTTGCGGCGAGTATAACGCCGGATCGCCTCGGTGTAGAGGCGCCTGTGCCTGCCTGCGACCTTTAGCAACTGCCCATATTTCATGCAAACGAAGATGAATGTGCAAAAGATACGCATGTTTTCATGCTGCGCTGCGGAAATCCTCGACAGGAGTGTTGAGCGCGGCGCGGGCGAACGTCCTTCTGGACAGGCAACAACGGCCGTCGGGCCAGCCGAAACCGGAAAGGGAGCGACGTGAAATTCATCATAGCAACCATAAAGCCGTTCAAGCTGGAGGAGGTCCGCGAGGCGCTGACCGAAATCGGCGTGCGCGGCATGATGGTCACCGAGATCAAGGGCTTCGGTTCGCAGTCGGGCCATACCGAGATCTACCGCGGGGCCGAGTACGCCGTGAACTTCGTGCCGAAAGTGAAGCTGGAAATCGCGGTGAGCGATGACATCGCCGATCGGGCGGTGGACGCAATCCGCACCACAGCGCGCACCGACAAGATCGGCGACGGCAAGATCTTCGTGCTGGACCTGGCGCAAGCCGTCCGCGTGCGCACCGGTGAAACCGATGACGATGCGCTTTGAGGCGGCGTCGGAAATGAAAGCGAGGAAACCGCAGATGCAACCCATAAAGACTATGTCAATCGCGCTTCTGACGGCGGTATTGCCCACCATAGGGCTCGCCCAGGAAGCGGAGCAGGCGCTCGGTGACACTGTCGCGGCGCTGAACACCGAGATGGTCTTCATCTTCAACACGCTGCTGTTCCTGATCGGCGGCTTGCTGGTGTTCTGGATGGCGGCGGGTTTCGCCATGCTCGAGGCGGGCATGGTCCGGTCAAAGAACACCACCATGCAGTTGACAAAGAATGTCGGGCTGTTCTCGCTGGCGGCGTTCTTCTATTACCTGATCGGCTTCAATCTGATGTATCCGGGCGACGGATGGATCGTCGAGGGCTGGATCGGGGCCATCGGGCCGACGGTTCTGGAGGCCGTGGGCATCGGAATGGACGAGGCCGACGACATCGAATACGCCTCGGTCGGCTCGGACTTCTTCTTTCAGCTGATGTTCTGCGCGACCACCGCCTCGATCGTCTCGGGCGCGCTGGCCGAGCGCATCAAGCTCAACGCGTTCCTCGTCTTCGTGGTCGTGCTCACGGCGCTGATCTATCCGATCCAGGCGTCCTGGAGCTGGGGCGAGGGGTGGCTGGATGCCATGGGGTTCGCAGATTTCGCCGGCTCGACCATCGTCCATTCGGTGGGCGGCTGGGCGGCGCTTACCGGGGCCATCATCCTGGGGCCACGCCTCGGCAAATATGCCGCGGACGGCAAGGTGACGCCGATTCCGGGGTCCAACCTCGCGCTGGCGACGCTGGGCATGTTCATCCTGTGGATGGGCTGGTTCGGGTTCAACGGCGGCTCGGAGCTGGCGATGGGCTCGGTCGATGCCGTGGCCAATGTCAGTCGCATCTTTGCCAACACCAATGCCGCCGCCGCCGGTGGTGCCATCGCCGCGCTGATCCTCACGCAGGTCCTGTTCGGAAAGGCCGACCTGACGCTGATGCTCAACGGCGCGCTGGCCGGGCTGGTTTCGATCACCGCCGAGCCGCTGGAGCCGGGACTGGGGCTGGCCACCATCATCGGGGCCATCGGCGGCGTGATCGTGGTGTTCACCGTGCCGATGCTCGACAAGCTCAAGATCGACGACGTGGTGGGGGCCATTCCGGTGCACCTGTTCGCCGGCATCTGGGGCACATTGGCCGTGGTGCTGTCGAACGGCGATGCCAGCATCGTCACGCAGATCATCGGTATCCTCGCCATCGGCGTGTTCGCGGCTGTCACCTCCGCTGTGATGTGGTTCATCCTCAAGGGGGCGATGGGGATTCGCGTCGAGCAGGAAGCCGAGATCACCGGGCTCGACACCACCGAACTGGGGATGGAGGCGTATCCCGATTTCTCAAAGGGATAATGCTGGTCTGCACCATCGTGCCAACGCTGCCGCCGGGTCCGCAAGGACCCGGCGGTTTGCATGCGGTGTGTCGTGAAACGCCAGGGCGGTCACGCCCGGGCCGGGGCAGGTGCGATGCCGATGCTGCGGCCAGGATCCGGCAGGCATTCTGCCGGTGGCGCGGACGGCTCAGCGCAGCGTGCGCGCCACGGCCCGGGCGACACCGGGGATGCCGGCCTCCGTCAGGCCGGCGAGGTTGATGCGCCCGTCCCCCACCAGATAGATGCCATGCGCCTTGCGCAGATGCTCGGCCTGCGCGCCGCTGGTGCCCAGCATGGAGAACATGCCGCGCTGTGCCGACAGGAAGCCAAAGCGGTCCGATCCCGTTTCGGCCCGGAGTGCGCGCGCCAGCGTCAGGCGATTCGCGGCCAGCCGCTGGCGCATCGCCTCCAGCTCGGCGCTCCATTCGGCGCGCAGCGTGGTATCGTTCAGGATTGTCGTGACGATCCGGGCGCCGTGATCCGGCGGAAAGGCGAAATTCTCGCGATTGAGCGCGGCAAGCGCCGCCGCAGCGCGGTCGCGTTCGGCGCCGTCGCGGCATATGGCCAAGGCCAGCCCGACGCGTTCACGGTAGAGCCCGAAAGTCTTGGAGCCGCTCGCCGCGACCAGCACTTCGGGAAGCCGCGCGGCGAGATGCCGCAGACCGGCGGCATCCGCATCGAGGCCGTCGCCGAAGCCCTGATACGCCATGTCGATCAGCGGCACGGCGCCGCGCCGCTCCAGGAGCGCGGCGATATCCGCCCAGTCCTGCAAGCTCGGGTCGGCTCCGGTCGGGTTGTGGCAGCACCCGTGCAGGAGCACGACATCCCCGCGCTGCGCCTGCTCCAGATCCGCAAGCATAGCGTCGCGGTCCACGGCGCCGGCCGCGTCGTCGTAATAGCGGTACTCCGCCAGCCGCAGGCCGGAGGCGCGCACGAGAGCGGGATGATTGGGCCATGTCGGGGCGCTGATCCACACGGTCGCGTCGGGCCATGCGCGGTGCGCAAGGTCGAGGATCTGGCGCAACGCGCTGGTGCCGCCGGGCGTTCCCGCGCAGGCGATTCGTGCCGTTTCGACCGCGCCGCCCAGCAGCAGCGCCTGCATCGCGTCATGAAAGGCCGGGTCGCCGGTCAGGCCAAGATACCCTTTCGTGTCCTGCTCCTGCAGCAACCGTTCCTCGGCGGCCTTCACGGCCCGCATGACGGGGGTGTGCCCCGACTCGTTGCGGTAGACCCCGACGCCCAGATCGACCTTGTCGCCGCGCGGGTCCGTCTGGAAGGCCTGCATCAGCTGGATGATGGGGTCGGGTGCGGCGGGGCCCAGCGTGTCGAACATCCGAACCTCTCTAGCCGGGGAAACGCGATGGATCGCGGTCGCGCAGAAGGACGCGGCTGCGTGTCTCCTGCCCGACGACCTCGAAGCCGTTCTTCTGATACGCCGCGAGCGCGCGGGGGTGATCCAGCGAACAGGTGTCGAGGGTCAGCTTCTCCAGACCGGGCCGTTCCCAGGCTGTCAGGATTGCCGTGCGCAGCATGAAGGTGCCGAGCCCCAGGCCGACCGCCTGCGGCACCAGCCCGAAATAGGCCAGATTGGTTACCCCCGCGTCACGCGCATCGAGGACGAAAAAGCCCTGCGGCCAGCCGTGCCGGAGCAGGGTCCAGAGCGAGACACCCGGATCGTCGAGCCAGGCGGATGTCTGCGCCGGGTCCACGCGGTGCAGATCGTCCCACGCGTAATCGCGCCCGACCGCATCATAGAGCGCCATGAAATACCACAGCGGTGGCTGCTCGGCGCGCAACAGCGATGTCGGGGCGCCCACGGGGTGGGGTGGATAGCCGTATCCGGGGCGCGCCGTCATCTCGAGAAAGGTGATGCGGTACTCGATCGTGCTGCCGGCCGGATGGAAGCCGCTCATCGCGTCGCGACCCGCAGATCGTCATACATGCCCCATTCGGCCCAGGAACCGTCATAGAGCGCATGCCTCGGATGGCCGAGCCGTTCGAGCGCCAGGTTGATGATCGCCGCGGTGACGCCGGAGCCGCAGCTCGTGATTACCGGCTTGTCCAGGTCGACGCCCGCATCCCGCAGTGCCGCGCGCAGTTCCTCGGGGGGCTTCATCTGCCCATCCGCCTCGAGCAGCGTGGCGAACGGCACGTTCTTCGAGCCGGGTATGTGCCCAGCGCGCAGGCCGGGGCGCGGTTCCGGTGTCGTGCCGGCAAAGCGCTCGGCCGGGCGTGCATCCACGATCTCCCAGTCGCCGAGCTTGGATGCCGCGGCGACCTGTGTCACGTCCTTCACCAGCTGCGCCTGGCGCTGCACCGTGATGTGCCGGTCGCGCATCACGGGGGGAATATCCTCGACCTCTCGGCCCTCGGCCTGCCATTTGGGAAACCCGCCGTCGAGAACGGCGACATCCGGTTTGCCCATCAGCTTGAACAGCCACCAGACCCGCGCCGCCGAGAAGAGGCCCATCCCGTCATACACCACGACCTGATGCCCGTCACCGACACCCATTGCGCGCATGCGGGCGATGAATTTCTCGGTCGGGGGCGCCATGTGCGGAAGTTCCGACCGCTGATCCGAGATTTCATCGATATCGAAGAAGCGCGCGCCGGGTATGTGCCCGGCGTCGTATTCGGCGCGGGCGTCGCGCTGCATCTCCGGCAGGTACCATGACGCATCGAGTACCCTCAGATCCGGGTCGCGCAGATGCGCGCTCAGCCATTCGGTGGATACCAGCGTTCTCGGGTCGTCCTGTGCCACGGCGCAGCCTCTCATTCGTCCTGACTTGGAATACCCGCCTCGGCGAAGCTGGGCAAGACCGGCGTCAGCCCTGTTCCTTGAGCAGACGCTGCTTCTGACGGTTCCAGTCGCGCTTGGCCTCGGTGGCGCGCTTGTCGGCGACCTTCTTGCCCTTCGCGATCCCGATCTTGAGCTTGGCCAGCCCCTTGTGGTTGAAATACAGCACCAGCGGCACCAGCGTCATGCCCTTGCGCGCGGTGGCTGACCACAACCGGGCCATTTCCTTGCGCGACACCAGCAGCTTGCGGTGCCTGCGCGGTTCGTGGCCGAAGGTCTTGGCCTGCTTGTAGGGGGCGATATAGGAATTGATCAACCACAGCTCGCCGTTCTCGACCGAGGCGTAGCTTTCGGCGATATTGGCCTGTCCTTCGCGCAGCGACTTGACCTCCGATCCCTCCAGGACGATCCCGCATTCGAGATCCTCCTCGATGCTGTAATCGAAGCGGGCGCGCCGGTTCTCGGCGACGACTCGGTAGTTCTTGTCGGCGGCGTTCTTCATCGCCCAACGGATAGGGCAAGGTCCCGAGCGTGTCCATAGACGCCCGGCGCCCCGACGCGGGTCCGCATGCGCGGCGCGGGGGCCGAGGTGACGCAGGCAAGGCGCCCCTGGTCAGGCAGGGGCGCGACGCGTGATCGCCACGCCCCTGATCCGTACGACGTCAGGCGTGTTGGACGCGCACATTGTTGCCCGAGCCGACAACGCGGCAGCGCTGCCCGGGTTGTACCGGTTCCGCTTCGGGATCGATGTTCTGGACGATGACAGCCTCGCTTCCGTCAACCTGGACGGTATATTCGACGCCGAGTTGGCGCCGCTGGGATTGATCGATCTGCGACGCCGCGGCCATGCCGGTCAGGCCGCCGCCCACCGTGCCCAGCGTGGTCGCGACGGTACGGCCGCTGCCGCTGCCGATATTGCGCCCCAATGCACCGCCGATGACCCCGCCCATGACGGCGCCCGCGATCTGCCCGGTCTGTGCTCGCTGATCCGCCTCGCGCCGGTCATCGACGAGTTCGACATACCGCGCCTGCGTGACGCGGCAATCGCGGCTGCTCATCTGCGCGCCGGTTTCCGACTGCTGATAGCGATCCCCTGTGGATGTCTGGGTTGTTGCGCAGCCCGAAATGGCCAGCCCGGCCGCACATGTCATGATGATAATCGGTTTCATCTCGCTCTTCTCCCTCCTGAACGAACGCGTGCTCACCGCCTGACGTGCCGACGCGGGTCCGGCGTGGTCTGCGGCAAAATCCCGCCCCGACCTGACCCAAGCAAGCGCAGGGTGTCAAACGAAAATATCGATTGACCCGGCCTCCGGGCAGGCACCCGCCCTTTCGAAACCGCCATGGCGAGCGCCGCCGCGACGACGTTGCATCCGGCCGCCGGTGTGGCGTAGCCTGCAAGAAAGGGGCGGTCATGGAACAGTTCGATTACGTTATCGTCGGGGCCGGGACGGCCGGCTGCCTGCTGGCGAACCGGCTCAGCGCGCATGGGCGCGTGCTGCTGCTCGAGGCGGGCGGGCGCGACAATTACTTCTGGATCCATGTGCCGATGGGGTATCTTTACTGCATCGGCAATCCCCGCACGGATTGGGGATTTCGGACCCGCGCCGAGCCGGGGCTTGGTGGGCGCAGCCTCGGTTATCCGCGCGGCCGCGTCCTTGGCGGGTGCTCGTCGATCAACGGCATGATCTACATGCGCGGGCAGGCGGCCGATTACGACCAGTGGCGGCAGATGGGCTGCGTCGGCTGGGGCTGGGACGACGTGCTGCCGCTGTTTCGCCGTCATGAGGATTACTTCGCCGGCAACAGCGAGGCCCATGGCACAGGCGGAGAATGGCGGGTCGAGAACCAGCGCCTGCGTTGGGAAATCCTGGACGATTTCGCCCGCGCCGCCAACGCGGTCGGGCTGCCGCCGGTCGAGGACTTCAATACCGGCGACAACGAAGGGGTCGGTTACTTCAAGGTCAATCAGCGCCGGGGCTGGCGCTGGAACACGGCGCGCGGCTTTCTGCACCCTGTTGCAAGTCGTGACACGCTCAAGATCGAAACGGACGCGCAGGCCGAGGCCGTGGTGTTCGAGGACCGGCGCGCGGTCGGCGTGCGCTATCGGCAGGGTGGGCAGACCCGCGAAGCACGCGCCGATGCGGAAGTGATTCTGGCAGCCGGGGCCATCGGCTCGCCGCAGCTGCTGCAGCTATCGGGTGTCGGACCCGGGGCGCTGCTGCAGGAGATGGGGATACCGGTGCTGCAGGACGCCGCCGTCGGCGAGAACCTGCAAGATCACCTGCAGCTGCGCTGCTCTTACAGGGTGCATGGCGCCAGGACGCTGAACACGATGGCGAACTCCTTCATCGGCAAGGCGCGGATCGGTTTGGAGTACGCGTTGCGCCGCTCCGGCCCGATGTCGATGGCACCGTCGCAGCTCGGGGCGTTCGCGCGTTCGTCGGAGGATGTCACGACGGCCGATCTCGAATACCACGTGCAGCCCCTCAGCCTCGACGCGTTTGGCGAACCTCTGGATTCGTTCGATGCCATCACCGCCTCGGTGTGCCATCTGCGTCCGGAAAGCCGAGGGCATGTGCGCATTGTCTCCCCCGACCCTGCGGCGCATCCCGAGATCGCGCCCAACTATCTGTCCACCGAGGGAGATCGCCGCGTGGCGGCCCGTGCCATCCGACTGACACGCCGCATCATGGCGCAAGAGCCGATGACGCGCTATCGGCCGGAAGAGCACAGACCCGGCCCGCAGGCGCGCAGCGACGCCGAGCTGGCCGAGGCCGCGGGACGCGTCGGGACCACCATCTTCCATCCCGCCGGGACCGTACGCATGGGCGCCGATGCCGGCTCGGTGGTCGACCCGCAATTGCGCGTGCGCGGGGTCGAGGGGTTGCGGGTCGCCGATGCCTCCATCATGCCGACGATCACCAGCGGCAACACCAACTCCCCGACCCTGATGATCGCCGAGAAGGCCGCAGAAATGATTGTTGCGGCCCGGCGTTAAGCCCTCCTTCACGGCCCGGCGCTAGCCTCGGAGCCGGGTGAAGGAAAGGGTGTGGAATGAGCCGGCAAGACAATGCCGCGCCAGTGGTGATCAAGCGCAAGCGCGTGGTCCATGGCGGTGGCCATCACGGCGGCGCCTGGAAGGTGGCGTATGCCGATTTCGTGACTGCCATGATGGCGTTCTTCCTGTTGATGTGGCTGCTCAATGTCGCAACGGAGGCGCAGCGCAGCGGCCTTGCGGACTATTTCTCGCCGACGGTACCGGTGAGCCGTACATCGGGGGGCGGAGATGGTGTGCTGGGCGGCGACAGTGCCTTTGCGGATGACAATCTGGCACATACGGGCACAGGCGGGCGCAGCCCCTCTTCCGGTCGCGTCGCCGTGCCCGAGGAGGCATCCGCCCCGGATACCGGCGCGGCTACGCTGGAGGAGCTGGCGGTCCTGCTGATGGAGCGGGGCGGTGAGAGTCGCATCATGGAACAGGCGCTGCGCCATGTGATAACGCGGGTCACCGATGCGGGGCTGATCGTCGAGCTTTTCGATCTGCCGGATCGGCCGCTCTTTGCCAAGGACGGCGAAACGCCCGAGGCGGTTCTCGAGGTGCTGATCGACATGATCGCGGACGTTTTCGCGCGCAACCGCAATGGTGTCGCCGTGGAGGGGCATATCCGGGCCTACCCCACGGTACTGCGCGACAATCCGGTCTGGGATCGCTCGACCGCGCGGGCGCAGACGGTGCGCGAGATGCTGCAGGATTCGGGGATGACGCCGTCGCGGCTGCACCGCGTGACCGGGCATGGGGACCGTCAGCCGGTGCGCCGCGATGCAATGGCGGTGCGTAACAACAGGATGGAGGTCATCCTGCTGCGCGATGACTGAGATCGCCGGACCCGTCGCCGGTTAGGGGGAAATTAATCTTGCGTGCGCATTCTGTCCGCGTTCCGGCCCGAGTCAGCACATGAGGACCCCAGATGACGATCACTTCTTCACTCAATGCCAGCGTTTCCGGCCTGCAGTCCCACGCGGCGAATCTCGCGACGATCTCCGACAACATCGCGAATGCCTCGACCTTGGGGTACAAGCGTGTGGAGACCGATTTCAGGTCGATGGTGGTCGGCGGCGCCGGCATGACGGGCTTCGCGGCTGGCGGGGTGTCCGCCGCGCCCAGACGGATCGTCAACGAACAGATGCCGCTGATCGGCACCTCGAATCCGACGGATCTCGCCATAAATGGCCGCGGCATGCTCCCGGTGACCTCCGGCGCTGCCGTGGACGCGGGTGGACAGATGCCGCTCATGCTGACCACGACCGGATCTTTCAGCCCGGATGCCAACGGCGTCCTGCGAACGGCGTCCGACATGGCGCTGCTGGGCTGGCCCGCGAATACCGACGGGTCGATCCCGGCATTCCCGCGCGATTCGACAGCGGGGCTGGAGCCCGTGCGCGTGAACCAGAATCAGTTCGCCGGCGATCCGACGACGCGCATCGACCTTGATCTGAATCTGCCGGCGACCGCGACGGAGGCGGGCGCCCCCGGCACGGCAGAGACACTGACGGTGGAGTATTTCGGCAATCTCGGCTCGCCCGGCGTCCTCGATATCGCATTCGAGCCATCGGTCCCGGCGGCCGGGGCGTCGAATGAATGGACGCTGACCGTGACCGATCCTGCCGATGGGTCCGTCATCGGCGAGTTCGCGCTGGAATTCGACGACACCGCCGCAGC
>CAZMBT010000007.1:0-26483 GCA_964564395.1 uncultured Alkalilacustris sp. | reverse complement strand
CCATCACCTGATGCCAGTTGTCGATCGCATACTCCCCGACCGGCGCGGCGGTGCCTCCGATCCCGGCGTTGTTGACCGCCATGTGCAATCCGCCGCCCTTGCGCTTGGCGAAGGCGACGAGCTCCTCGACCTCTTCGGCCTTGGCGACATCGGTCGCGAGCGCATCGGCGGTGCCGCCCGCATCGCGGATCTCGGCAGCGATCGGGTCGGCGGATGCCTGCTCCAGATCGCTGACGATGACATGCGCGCCGGAACGCCCCAGCTCGCGCGCGATTTCGGCCCCGATGCCGGAGCCCGCCCCGGTCACGATCGCGGTCCTGCCGTCGAAGGAAAATCTGGTGTCACTCATCGCGTTGCTCCCTTTACGCCCTGCGCCGCATCGGCGCCGTCCGACACGCAGCATGACGTGCCCTGTCGCGTCGTGTCGTTGATTCATATCATGTGTTGCGCGATCGGTTTCAATCAGCAGGGCTGGACCCGTCGCGCTGGCACGGTTTACGAGGGCACGAGACGGAACGGAGGGGGCGATGCCTGACACCGCGCAGAACTGGCTTTCGGTCGATATCGGCCATGCGCTGGCCGATATCGCGGTGCTGTGCCCGGACGGCGCCGTGATTGGGCAGTCCCGGGTGCGTGCTCAGGCGCCGATGACCCCGGCGCAGCTGGCCGCTCTTGTCAAGGACGCCCGTGCCGCATGGCCGCTGACTCCGGCGGGGCCGGTCGTCGTCTGCGGCGCGATGGCCGGCCCGGACGCCCGCAGTGTGCCGTGTACCCCCTTGCCGGATGTCCCGGTCGCAACGGCGTGCGACGATGCGCCCGGGGTGATGCATGTCATCCCCGAACTGGTTGACGCCGGTGCGTCGGGGCTGCGCAGCGGCGGTGCCGAAACCCGCGCCGCCGGCTTTCTGGCCTGGCAGCCGCAATTCGACGGGGTTTTGTGTGTCGTGTCGGCCGGTACGACGCTCTGGATGCAGGTCAGTGCCGGCGAGGTGGTATCTTTCCGGGGGTTCCTCACCCTGCGGATGGGGGCGGCATTGGGCCCGCAGCTCGGGGTCGCTCAGATCGGCGCCACGGGCGCGCAGGCGCTGGATGCCGCGCAGGTCGCCGATACCGCCTCGCAAACCCTGTCGCGCCCCGAGGCCTTGATGACGCGGCTTTCGCAGCTGCCGTCCGGGGCGGCGGGCGAGGCGGTGCTTCTGGGGGCGCTGATCGGCGCGGAGATGGCCGCCGCGCGTCCCTGGTGGCTCGGCCAGTCAGTGGCCCTGATCGCGCCCGATGGCGCCGCAGGCGATGCCTATGCCGCCGCGCTGGGCGCGCAGGGGGGCGCGCCGGTACGCGTCGAGGAGGGGCGGATGGCGCGGTTGGGTCTGGGCGCGGCACATGCGGCGCTGAGCCGGGGTTGACCGGGGGCCGGGGCGGCCGGAATTTCACCCTACTCAGCCCGCCGGCCGGTCCCTATAAGGGGCCGGCAGGCAGGGTGACGGGCGAGGCGGCGCGATGCAGATTCAGGATGCGGCCACACTGGGGCTTGTCGCGGCGCTTGTCGCCCTGGCCCTCTTGCTGTGGCAATATTGGCGGTTGCGCCGCGACATGGGGGCCATTGCCGAGGACCAGTCCGCCCTGAGACTGGATCTTGCCCGCAGCGACGAACAGGTGAAGGCGGCGCAGGCGCGCGAGGCCGCGCTGCGCACGCAAGCCGAGCGCGACGCCGAACGGGCACAGGCGAGTCTGGACGAGATGAAGCGCGAGCGCGACGAGCTGCGCGCCGCCCTCGACGCCGAGCGCCGCACGCTGGCCGAGCGCGACGCCAGTATCGAGGCGCTGCGCACCACGCTGGCGAAGGAGCGCGAGGCGAGCGCCGAGAAGCTGCGCCTGCTGGAAAACGTCAGCGAAGAGATGAAGGCCCAGTTCAAGGCGCTTGCCGATCAGTCGGTCAAGACCCAGGGCGAGGCGCTGGGCAAGGCGAGCCAGGAAAAGCTGGAAAGCCTGCTGCGGCCGCTGCGCGAAAACGTCAACAAGTTCGAGGTCGAGCTGCGCAACGTCCATCAGGGTGCCGCGAAGGAGCGCGAGCGCCTCAAGACCGAGATCGAGACCCTGACCCGCAAATCCGAGGCCATATCGCAGGAGGCGGTCAATCTGACCCGGGCGCTGAAGGCCGACACACGGCAACAGGGGGCGTGGGGCGAGATGATCCTGACAACGCTGCTGGAGCGGTCCGGCCTGCGCGAAGGGGAGGAATATTTCACCCAGTCCCATGCCACCGACGAGGACGGGCGCCGCTACCGTCCCGACGTCGTGGTTCGTCTGCCGGGTGACAAGACGCTGGTCATCGACTCGAAGGTGTCGCTGGTGGCGTATGAGCGCGCCGTGAACGCCGAGACCGAAACCGAGCGCGAGTCGGCACTGCGCCAGCACCTGGTGGCGCTGAAGGCGCATATCGACGGCTTGTCCGGCAAGGGCTATCACCGGGTCAGCGACCGCACGGTGGATTATGTGGTGATGTTCCTGCCGGTCGAGGGGGCGCTGTCCGAGGCCCTGCGCCAGCAGGGCGATCTGACCGGATATGCGCTGGAACGCCATGTGACCATCGCGACGCCGACGACATTGATGATGGCGCTGCGCACCATCGAGAATGTCTGGTCCGCCGAGCGGCGCACCCGGAACGCCGAGGAGATCGCGGATCGCGCCGGCAAACTTTATGACAAGGTGGCGGGCTTCGTGGATTCGATGCAGGAGGTCGGCCGGCGGCTGGAACAGGCCGGCAAGGCGCATTCCGAGGCCATGGGGCAGCTGCATACCGGCCGCGGCAACGTGATCCGGCAGGTCGAGCAGCTGCGCGAACTCGGCGCCAAGTCCAGCAAGCGGCTGGCGCTGGAGAGCCGCGATGACGACTCCGCGCCGCAGGCGCTGCCCGGAAATTCCGTCGATGAGGCGTCCAAAGGCGAGTCCGGCTGACGCGTCAGCGCGTGATGTGAAAGCCCGCCGGTGCGCCCGGCGAAGCCTCGCTTCGCTCGATGGTATCCACCGATGCAGCGCGTGGCCCGTCCTTGAGAGCCTCCAGCATCGCGTCCACTCCGGCGCGCGGGCCTTCGATCAGGGCGCTGACCGCGCCGTCGGGATCATTGCGCACCCATCCCCGCAGCCCGAGGGCCTGGGCGCGTTGCTGTGTCCAGGCACGGAAATACACCCCCTGAACGCGCCCGGTGATGCGCACATGTACCGCGTGATCGCTGTCATGCATGCCTGTCCTCCTGATGTCGTCGGGGAATCAGTGCAGCACGGTGCGGGCGTGTGGGCAACCCTTTGTCCCGGCGACACTGCGGCGGCGATTACCGCAACATCTTGCGGGCGGATTTCCCCCTACCCAAGGCCTCGCGGGTCGCCTATAGTTCGTGTGGCCTGAAACCGCCCTGCACCGAGGGAGAGCCGATGCGCTGCCCGTTCTGTGGAAACATTGAAACCCAGGTGAAGGACTCGCGCCCCGCCGAGGAGCACGCCGCGATCCGCCGGCGGCGCTACTGCCCGGCCTGCGGCGGCCGCTTTACCACCTATGAGCGGGTCCAGCTGCGCGATCTCGTCGTCGTCAAGAGCAACGGCAAGCGCGAGCCCTTCGATCGGGCCAAGCTCGAACGTTCGGTCAGGCTGGCGATGCAGAAGCGCCCGGTCGAGCCCGAGCGGCTGGACCAGATGATTTCGGGGATCGTGCGCCGGCTGGAAAGCATGGGTGATACGGACATCACCTCGCGCATCATCGGCGAGATCGTGATGGACGCGCTGGCGCGGATCGATACCGTCGGATATGTGCGCTTTGCCAGCGTCTACAAGAACTTCCAGGCGGTCGAGGATTTCGACAAGTTCGTCTCCGAACTGCGCCCGCGTCCTCCGGAAGACGAGTGACCAGCGCAGCGCAGGATCAGCGGTACATGCGTCTGGCGCTTGCCCTCGGTGCACGGGGGCTGGGGCGTGTATGGCCCAACCCGGCGGTGGGCTGCGTGATCGTGCGCGATGGGCGGATCGTCGGGCGCGGCTGGACGCAGCCGGGCGGGCGGCCGCATGCGGAAGTGGTCGCGCTGCAACAGGCCGGGGCCGCGGCGCGCGGGGCGACCGCCTATGTCGGGCTCGAACCCTGCGCGCATCATGGCCAGACGCCGCCCTGCGCCGCGGCCCTTATCGCGGCGGGGGTGGCGCGGGTCGTGACCGCGCTTGAGGACCCCGATCCACGGGTGCGGGGGCGCGGCCATGCCATGCTGCGCGAGGCCGGCATCGCGGTGACGCCGGATATCTGTTCCGACGCCGCACAATGGGATCAGCGCGGGTTCCTGATGCGTGTTCTGCGGGGGCGGCCGATGATCACGCTCAAGCTGGCCAGCAGTTTCGACGGTCGCATCGCCACATCGCGTGGCGAAAGCCGATGGATCACCGGGTCGCAGGCGCGCCGTCTCGTGCATGCCGAGCGCGCGCGCCACGATGCGGTACTGGTCGGCGCGGGAACCGCGCGTGCGGATGATCCGATGCTGACGGTGCGCGGGCTGGGTGTTGCGCAGCAACCGGTGCGTGTGGTGGCGGCGCGCAGATTGGATCTGGCGCAGGACGGGCGCCTTGCGGCCTCTGCGGCGCAGGTGCCGCTCTGGCTTTTGCATGATGCCGGGTTGTCCGCCGCGCGCCGCCAGCCCTGGGAATCGTTGGGCGCGCGCTGCTTTCCCGTACCGCTGGCCGGCGAAAGGCTGGACCCTGCGGCGATGCTGGCGGCGCTCGGTGCGGCCGGGTTGACGCGGGTGTTCTGCGAAGGCGGCGGCGCGCTGGCCGCGGCGCTGCTGCAGGCGGATCTGGTGGATGAGCTGGTGGGTTTCACGGCAGGGATCGCGCTGGGGTCGCAGGGACGTCCGGCGGTCGGGCCGCTCGATCATGGGGCGTTGGCCGATGCGCCGCGCTTTGATCTGGTCGAGAGCCGAATCATCGGCGCAGACGTGCTGCATCGCTGGAGCCGGCGGCGTGCTCCGGCGGGTGCAGAACGGGATGCGGCGGGAACCGACGCGGGTGCATGGGGCTGATGCGACGGGCGTAGACCCGTCGCCTCGGGGCTACTGGCCGGGGCGCGGCTCGCCGGTCGCCGCGATACCTGCGTGCATGTCGCGTTGCGTGCGGTCGATGGCTTCCAGGATCCGGGCCTTGTGCGCCGGACGCGCGAAATGCTCCTCGAGCTTCAGGATCAGATATTCGCCCGCGACCCCGGCGCCCAGACCGCCGACAACGCCGCCGAGCGTCGCGCCGATGGCGGTGCCAAGACCCGGCACGACCGATCCGAGCCCGGCGCCGACGGCGGCGCCGGTGGCGGCGCCACCTGTCGCCGACCCGCCGCGCAGCGCCGCGACGCGCCCAAGCGCCATGGCGGCGCCGTGAAGCGTGCCGCGCATCGCGCTGTGCGCCAGGAGGCCGCGGGTGACCATCGCCCCGACGGCCGCCCCGCCCGCCGCCATCGGGGGGCCCGCGATGCCGAAGCGGTGCGCGGTTGTTGTGAAACCGGCCTCACCCGGCAGCGCCAGCGCCTGCTCCAGCGGCATGCGGCCGGTGATCTGCAGGTCTGTGCCGGGCCGGGGATCGAGACGGTTCTCTGACAGGATGCGCCGCGCCGCCGCCAGCTGTGCGGCCCGCGCGCGCGTTTCCTGGGTGGCGGCGTCGAACAGGAGGGCCTCGAACTCGGCGAAGGGGGCGGGCGCTTCCAGGGTTGCGCGCAGACGGTCCTGCAGATGCCTCTCGATGTCGCCGCCAAGCAGCGCGGCCAGTCGGCCCCACTCCGCCGGCAGGCTGTAGTACCAGTCCAGATAGGGGTCCACCTGCAGCCGCATCGTCTCGAACCCCGCATCGAGCGCCTCCGCAGCCTGCGCGCGCAGCCCCGGATCGGGGTTCGGATGCGCGCGCTGCGCTGCGCGAAGTCGCTCCATCGTACCGGGGCGATACAGTGCGTCCCCGATCATCTCGGCGTGCTGGATCGCGGCTGCGCCGAGACCGCCATCCGGATAGTGGTGCCGCGCCAGGCGCTCGGCTTGAAACACCAGCATCGGATAGATCACCCCCAGAAGGGCCGCCGCCATGCCGATGAAAACGCCGGCGCGCTGGCGTGACGGCGGCGCGGGCGGTGTGGCCGCGGTGGCGGACGCCAGGAGGCGGCGAAAGGCGTCCGACGGCAGAAAGAACGCCGCGGCAAGGAATGTCGCCGCGGCGAGGGCCGGGGCACGCAGCGCGGCCAGCCCGAGATCCGTGGCCAGCGCGGCGGCGGAGCCTGCATCGGCGGCGAAGGCGCGCGCCTGAGCCTCGAACGCCGTCCACAGGGCAGCGGTGTCGGCGGCGAGCGCGGCAAGCGCGCTGTCGCCCAAGGGCGACGAACCGTGTGGCTGCAGGTCGCGCAGCGCGGTCGCGAGCTCGGGTGTCGCTGCAGCCGGAATGAGCTGCATGGCCGCTGTATCCAGAAGCACCAGCGCGCCGGTCGTGATCATCGCGATCCAGAGCAGGGCGCGTCCCTCGGCAAACGGCGCGCGCCACTCTCGTACAAGGCGCGGGCGCAGCGCGGCAAGCAGCGCCACGAACACCACCGGTGCCAGCGCCAGCAGCGCGATATCGCGCGGCTCGGGCGCCGAAAGCCGCAGCGCGGCCAGTACCGCGAGGGCCATCGCGCCCAGCAGGGCGAGGCCGATGCGCAGCCAGGGTCCCCCGAGCAGCCGCGCCACCCGCGATGCCGGCGCCCACATGCCGAGCGCGTGCTGCCGGCGCAGCTGCCCGAGATAGGCCCCGAAGGCGGCGCCCGGCAAGGCCAGCGCCAGCAGGAACGCGGCCGGCGCGGCGGGGCCTGTGCTGTGCGGCAGGGCACACAGCCCCGCAGCCAGCGCCAGCAGGCACAGCGCCAGAATCCCGCAGCGCCCGATCGTGCCGGGTGCTGGCATCGATGGGGCCGGTGCCGTGATGCCCGCCTTCGATGTCATCGCCAAAGATACGCGTGTGTTGCGGCCAGCCCCTGCAGGCGCGACAGGACACGCAGCGCGGGGCCCGCGCGGGGTGTGGCGCCGTGCGCGAGACGCTCCGCCACGACCTCCGGCGGGCATGGCCGGCCGCTGAGCGGGTCGCGATAGCGCGGATAACCGATCAGCGCGGCATGGACGAGGCGCAGCAGATCCGGCGGCTCCACGCCCGGCGGTGTCTTGCGCCGGGCCGGCACCGGGCCGAGGTCGCGGGTCAACCCCCAGCCGGCGTAGAAAGGTGCTCCCAGGCAGGTGACGGCGCAGCCTCGCAGCAGCGCCTCGAAGCCGAGCAAGGACGTCATCGTCCACACTTCGTCGATATGCGGCAACAGGACCGCCGGATCGATCCCGTCAAGCACGAGATCGGCCTGCGCCGCCGCTTCGGCGGCTGGGATCGCCCCCATGCGCAACCCTGCCTCGACGTCCGGATGCGGCTTGTAGAGGATGAAGGCATCCGGGTTCTGCGCGCGCGCATGCGCCAGCAGCGCGCGGTTTGTGCGGACCTCGGCGGCGCCGAGGCGGATCGAGGCGTCGTCCTCGACCTGTCCGGGCACGAGGATGCGCCGCCCTTTCGGCAGCTCGGGCAGTGCCGCGGCGCCAAGATTGTATTTCGACAGCCCTCCGCGTGTCAGCGCGCGTATCAGCCGCTCGGCGCGCGCGGCGCCGCCGGGGGGCATGCGCGAAAGCATCATCTCCTCGAACCGGCTGCGTCGCGTCGGGTCATAATAGATGCCCAGATCGTCGCTGACCAGCGACAGTGCGGGGGTCAACGCCGCGCCCAGTCCGCGGGAGCGCACGAAGCCGTCCTCCACCCGGCGGACCGGGATGCCGATGCCGTCTGCAGCGCGGGTCAGGGTCGGGGTTTCGGCGCCGGCCCAGACGAGCACGCCGCGACCCTCGCGCTGCGCCAGGCGCAATGCGCGCTGCGGGGTTGCGGCGAAACGCAGGCGCCGGTGGCGGCCGAACATCGCCTGCAGGCTGGCGCGCTTCCACATCCGCATGCCCAGCGCGACATGGCCGCGACGATCCTCGCGCAGGCATCGGGTTTCGGCTTCCAGCTGGTCGAGCACGTGCTCAAATCTGCACAGCCGGTCGCGGCACGGATCGTACCAGGTCGGGGCGATCAGCATTGCCCCGGCGAAGAGCTGCGCGCGTGTCAGGGTGCGGTTGCGCCGCGGCACCGGGTTTTCGTCGATGGTGCGGCCCCAGCCGGCATAGAAGGGCTGGCCGAAGACGCGCGGCTTGTGACCGGCAAGGATGGCTTCGAAACCGAGCTGCGAGGAGACTGTGTACACCCCGACCGCGCCGTCCAGCAGCTTCCATGGCGAGACCGGCCCATCCAGCAGTGTGATGTGGTCGGGTGCCGCGTCCTCGGGCCCGTAATGGCCCGGGCGATACCCGCCGATGGTTTCGGGGTGCGTCTTGATCACGATACGGGTGCCGGGGTTTTCCTCCTGCGCGAAGACCAGCATCTCGCGAAAGCTGCGCGCGTTGGCGGCGCCGTGGCGGATCGAGGCGTCTTCGCGCAGCTGGTCGATGACCAGCACGTAGCCGGGTTCGGGCACCGCGAGTTCGCGGTCATGGGCGTTGTATTTCGCCAGATCCGACGCGATCATGCGTGCCATGGCGTCATGCGCCCGCGCCAGCAGCGCTGCGTCGTCCAGCGGGTCGGTCGCCAGAATTCGCTCCACCATGCTGGGCGTCGCGGAGTCGAAATGAACGCCGCCCTCGGTGTCGATCAGCAGGCCAATTGGCGGGTCGCCGGCGCGCCCCGGGCGCAGTGAGCGTATGAAGGCATCCTCCACCCGGATCAGATCGGCGCCGGTGCGCGCCGCGACCCGTTCGCCGCGCGCGGCGTAAGGGCTGCGCCCCCACACCGCGACCAGGTCGTCCTGCCGCGGCCAGCCCAGCCGGGGCGCATAACCCGCAAGTTCGAGGATGCGGCGAACCCGCCCACGGCGCAGAAAGCCACCGGAAAACACATGCAGCGGCGTCCGGGCCTGGGCGGGCATGCGCGCGTCAGTCGCTGGTCAGCGTATCCGCCTGTGCCGCAACACCCAGCGAACCGGTGAGTCCGCCGAGGATTCTCTGCCAGCGCGTGAAGGGGGCCTCGGTGACATAGACGGTATCGTTGTCGCGAATGGCGAAGTCGCGCGCCTGGAACATGCCGTTGGGTTCCGTCAGATCGAGCACATAGACGAAGCGCTGCGCCCCCGTCAGGTCGTCACGTCCCAGAACCGCATTGGAGATTTCGGCCGGCTCGTTACGCAGAACGAATACACCGGTGGGATCGGCCGCCGCCGGATTCAGCCCGCCGACGCGTGCCAGCGCCTCGATGGCCGAAATGGTCTGGGATTCGAAGGGCACCTCGCTTTGCGCCCCCGTGGCCCCGAGCACGGTGAAGGAGCGCGTGTCCTCATCCACCACGATGCGGTCGTTATTGCGCAGCGCGATGTCGAGGGATGGATCGCGATACAGATCCTCCAGCCAGACCCGTGCCTCGCGGTCGGCGCGGGTGACGGAAACCTGCGCGATCTTGGTCGGGATGGCGACGCCGCCGGCTCGGGCTAGCATCGCGGACAGGGTGCGGGTGGGACGCTCGATGGGGTAGACGCCCTGCGCGCCGACGCCGCCCACCACCGTGACCGTGGCGCCGTCGCCCGCCACGCGCCGCACCATTACCTGTGGGTCCGGGGTCTGGGCGTCGAGCTCTTCGGTGATGGCGACACGAAGCTGTTCGGGGGTGCGCCCGGCGGCGCGGATGCGCCCCGCATAGGGCACGAAGATGTAGCCGTCACCGCCGACCTGCACCTCGTCGAGGACGGCGGCGCGTGCCTCGGGCGGCGCGAGCAGGGATTCCGGTACGTTCTCGAACACCGACAGGCCGAGCACGTCGCCTTGATTGATGGTGTCGGCCCCGAGACGTCCGGCATTGCGGAATTCTTCGGTAAAGCCCAACGCCGGCACGATGGATGTGGCGCGGGTGACGCGGTCGTTGACGCCGACGACGAAGGCGTCGCCCTGCTCCTGGACCGACCCCGCGAACAGCTCGGCCTTGTTGGGACCGGGTCGCGGCAGGCTGCAGGCCGCCACCACCGTCACCAATACACACAGGGCCAGCAGTCTGGCCCCTCGGGTTGCCCTGAATGTCACTGCTCTGCTCCTCGAACCGGGTTTCTTCTTGTCGCTGCCTCAACTTTTTCACGCAACACTACAGAAACCCGGTCAAAAACGCCAGAACTGCTTGGCCCGGGTCAGTTGACCACGGTCAACTGTTGCCTTGGCGCCGCGTTGCCGCTGTGCAGGGCGTCGTAGGGGTCCTGCGGCGCGAGGATCATGTCCACCACGACGCGCAGCAACTGCCGGCGCCCCCGCGCGGAGTAGAACCCGCCGGGAATCTGCGAGGTTTCGAGCAGATAGCGGCGGTAATCGCGATAGGCGCGGCTGTCGGGGCGCTCGGGATGGGCGAAGAACTCCGGCAGCGGCTGATGCGAGACGAATTCCGGTTTCGCATAGACCGCATCGCCGAATACCTTGAGCGGCAGGCCGCGCCAGAGCACCTGCTGCGCTGCGGTCGAGTTGACGGTGATGGCGCCGCGGGCGTGATTGAGCAGCGCGGCCAGCTTGCCGCCGCGCACGAAATGTACCCGGCCCGACACGCCATGCGCGCGCGCAAGCCGCCGTATCAAGCCGCGCATCGGTACGCGATCATCCTCGAGCGGGTGTGCCTTGAAGACGAGGTGGTGATGCCCCGGCGCGCCTTCGGCAAAGCCGCGGATGCTCAGCTCCAGAAACTCGGTCATGCTGGAAAACGGGCTGTGGTCGCGAAAGCTGGCGTCATGTTCGAGCTGCAGCAGGGCCAGGTGGTAGGGAAAGCCGCCCTTGCGGATGCGTTCGGTTGCGATGAAGCGCTCCAGGGCGGTGAAGGGCATCAGCAGAAGGCGACGCAGATAAAGCTGAAACTCCTGCATGACGGTCATGGCGCGATGCGATCCGATGTTACGGTAACGGCCGTTCCGCGTCAGGACGAAGTAGTGATAGAGCGCGCCGTAGAACACGTGGTGCCGGGTATCGCCCCACACGGCGGGGGCGTCGGGAAGTTCGATCTCGCATTTCTCGAGGGCGGTGCGCATGTCGTTCACGGACATCTGCATCAGACGCGAATTGCCGTTCGCCCCGCCGCGTTCATAGGTTACCCAGTAGGGGCGCAGATAACCTTCCTCGAAGACATGGATGGTCAGCCCGACCGCGCGGGCTGCGCGGATCGCCTCGGCATGAATCGGCCTGCTGTCGCCATACAGGACGATGTCGGTGATGCCGTGCTGCCGGATCAGGCTCTGCACGGTGGCGGGCCACTCGGAAGTGGTGCCGGTATAGGGGATGTAGCTGGCGGAATCGAACCAGAAGGCGCGGTCCCCCTGGTTGAAGCCCACACGCCAGACCTGCGCGCCCGCGCGCCGAAGCATCCGCGCGAGCGCGTGGAAGAACGGCCCGTGCGGACCCTGCAGGAACAGAAAGCGGCGATCTGCATGCGACGGTCTGGTCATGTGCTTTAACGTCCGGCACCGTTGTACTCAGCGGCGGTACCTAGCTGTTCCTGCGGGCAGGAATGCGGCGAGACGGCGGCGGTTCCGTGTGATCGCCTTGCTCCTTTCGGGGAGACGGGCTACCTCCCATGCCAGCAAGGAGAGATATATGTTCACGGGTATCATTACCGATATCGGGCGAATCACGGCGCTCGATCAGCGTGGGGATCTGCGCGCGCGCATCGCGACCGGCTACGATGTTACGCAGATCGACATCGGGGCGTCCATTGCCTGTGACGGAATATGCCTGACGGTTGTCGCCACCGGCCCCGAGGATGGTGGGTGGTTCGAGGTCGATGTATCGGCCGAGACGGTTTCGAAGACCAGTCTCGGCGCTTGGGCGGTCGGCCGGCGCGTCAATACGGAGCGCGCGCTGAAGGTCGGTGATGAACTGGGCGGGCATATCGTGTCGGGCCATGTCGACGGAACAGCCGAAGTCATTGCGATGCGGGATGAAGGGGACAGCACGCGCATGACCTTCCGCGCGCCGGAGCAACTGGCCGGATTCGTGGCCCCGAAAGGGTCGGTCGCGCTCAACGGGACCTCGCTGACCGTGAATGAGGTGGACGGTGCGCAGTTCGGGATCAATTTCATCCCGCATACCAAGCTTGCGACGACATGGGGCGATGTGCGCGTCGGAGATCTCGTCAATCTCGAGATCGATACGCTCGCGCGGTACGTGGCGCGGCTGCGCGACTGGGGGCTTTGAGGCAGCCGATCGGGCCCGACGAAGGGAACGATTCGGACTTTCCTGTCTGCGCGGCGCATGTCGGCGGTATGATCCGTGGCAATCATGGCGTTATCCGGAGGGCGCTGAACGCCCGGAAAGGGCGGTTGCCGCGCCTTTAGGTCAGGCTAGATGACCTAAAATTGCTTCAAAACAAAGAAAATTTCGGCACACGCTCCAGAAATCCCGCTAAAAGGTCATAGGTGCTGTCTTTTATTGCTCCCCATCGGCGCGTAAAAGGGGGGCACACGCGGGGGAAGCCTACATGCAGAAACAGCCAATGCTCCAGTTCGTGACCGTGGATCGCGAGATGCCGCTCAAGCGGCCGCCGGATCTGCGCGCGCATGATTTCGCCGAGATCTACGGCGAGTTCGCCGCCGAGAAGGCCGCGCAGCAGGCCGGCCGTTGCAGCCAGTGCGGCGTGCCCTATTGCCAGACGCACTGCCCGCTGCACAACAACATCCCGGACTGGCTCATGCTGACGGCGCAGGGGCGCCTGCGCGAAGCCTATGAGGTCGCTCAATCGACGAACACCTTCCCCGAAATCTGCGGGCGCATCTGTCCGCAGGACCGCCTGTGCGAGGGCAACTGCGTCATCGAGAAGGCCGGCCACGGCACGGTGACCATCGGGGCGGTGGAAAAATACATCACCGACACCGCTTGGGAAGAAGGCTGGGTCGCGCCGTTGCAACCCCGGCAGGAGCGCGCCGAAAGCGTCGGCATCGTCGGGGCCGGACCGGCGGGGCTGGCCGCGGCCGACATGCTGCGCCGCGACGGGTATCAGGTGACCGTGTACGACCGCTACGATCGTGCCGGCGGGCTGATGATGTATGGCATTCCCGGCTTCAAGCTGGAAAAGCCGGTTGTCGAGCGCCGCAATCAGCAGATCGCGCAGGGCGGCGTCGAATTCGTGCTCAACTGCGATATCGGCGCCGATATCAGCTTCGATGCGCTGCGCGGGCGCCATGACGCGGTGCTGATCGCGACCGGCGTCTACAAGTCGCGCGAGCTGGAGGCGCCGGGTGTCGGGGCCGGCGGGATCGTGCGCGCCATCGACTATCTGACGGCGTCGAACCGCAAGAGCTTCGGCGACGAGGTGCCGGAGTTCGAGTCCGGCGAGTTGAATGCCTTCGGCAAGCGGGTGGTCGTCATCGGCGGCGGGGATACCGCCATGGACTGCGTGCGCACCGCCGTGCGCCAGGGCGCCAGGAGCGTGAAATGCCTGTATCGCCGGGACCGCGACAACATGCCCGGCAGCCTGCGCGAAGTGGCGAATGCCGAGGAAGAGGGCGTCGAATTCGCCTGGCTTTCCGCGCCGACCGGATTTGCGGGAGATGCGGTCGAGTCGGTGCGCGTGCAGCAGATGCGGCTGGGCCGGCCCGACGCGACCGGTCGGCGTGCGCCCGAGGCCATCGAGGGGGCCGATTATGCCGAGCCGGCCGATCTGGTCATCAAGGCGCTGGGCTTCGAGCCCGAGGATATCCCGACCCTTTGGAACGTACCCGAACTCGAGGTTACGCGCTGGGGCACCGTGAAAGCGGATTTTCGCACCCATTCCACAAACATGCCGGGGGTCTTTGCCGCCGGGGATATCGTGCGCGGCGCGTCGCTTGTCGTCTGGGCGATCCGCGACGGGCGGGAGGCGGCCGCCGCGATCATGGAATACCTGGCCGCCCCCGCGCAGCTGGCTGCAGAATGACCCTGAGGCGCCCGGACGGGCGCCTTTGCCCCGGGCCGCAATGTCGGCCGACCCGCGAGATCACCGCGCAATCCGCGCCCCGATACCGCTCATCGAGGAGTGATGACCGATGACCAAGTTTGATGCCGATTGGGTCAGGACCGAGGAGGCCCGCCGCGCCTGGGTGGCGGAGCACGGCATGTATCACCCGTCGCAAGAGCATGCCTCCTGCGGTGTGGGGCTCGTGGTGGCCATCGACGGTACCCCGTCGCGAAAGGTCGTCGAGCACGGGATCGAGGCACTCAAGGCGGTCTGGCACCGTGGGGCGGTGGATGCCGACGGCAAGACCGGTGACGGCGCCGGTATCCATGTGCAGATCCCGATCGCCTTCTTTCACGATCAGATCCGTCGCACCGGCCATGAGCCGGATCAGGATGCGGGAATCGCCGTCGGGCAGGTGTTTCTGCCGCGCGGCGATCTCGGGGCGCAGGAACGGTGTCGCACAATCGTCGAGTCCGAGGTGCTGCGCATGGGCTACGGCATCTATGGCTGGCGGCATGTTCCGGTCGTGACCGATGTTCTGGGCGAGAAGGCAAACGCCACCCGACCCGAGATCGAACAGATCATCGTGCGCAACACCAAGGGGCTCGGCGAGGAGGCGTTCGAGCGTGAACTCTATGTCATTCGCCGGCGCATCGAGAAGGCCGCCGCCGCGGCGCTGATCACCGGGCTCTATATCGCATCGCTGTCCTGCCGGTCGATCATCTACAAGGGTATGATGCTGGCCGAGCAGGTGGCCGAGTTCTATCCCGATCTGAAGGATGAGCGCTTCGAGAGCGCCTTCGCGGTCTATCATCAGCGCTATTCGACCAACACCTTCCCGCAATGGTGGCTGGCGCAGCCCTTCCGGATGCTGGCCCATAACGGCGAGATCAACACGCTCAAGGGCAATCTGAACTGGCTCAAGAGCCACGAGATCCGCATGGCCAGCGGTGCCTTCGGGGACATGGCCGAGGACATCAAGCCGATCGTGGCGGATGGGGCCTCGGACTCCGCGGCGCTCGACTCGGTGTTCGAGGTCATGGTGCGCGCGGGCCGCAACGCGCCCATGGCCAAGACCATGCTGGTGCCCGAAGCCTGGTCCAAGAGCCGCGTCGAGATGCCCACGGCCTGGCAGGACATGTATGCCTATTGCAACGCGGTGATGGAACCCTGGGACGGTCCCGCCGCGCTGGCCATGACCGATGGCCGCTGGGTCGCCGCCGGGCTGGACCGCAACGGGCTGCGGCCGATGCGCTATGTGGTCACCGGTGACGGGCTGCTGATCGCGGGGTCGGAAACGGGCATGGTGCCGGTCGATGAGGCCGATGTGCGCGAGAAGGGCGCGCTCGGCCCCGGTCAGATGATCGCGGTGGACATGGCCGAGGGGCGGCTTCTGCACGATGCGCCGCTCAAGGACGAGCTGGCCGCCGCGCAGCCCTTCGGCGAATGGGTCCGCAAGGTGACCGACCTGACCGGGATGCTGCAGGATACCCCGGAAGTCTCGCTCTTCGAGGGGGGCGAGTTGCGCCGGCGCCAGATCGCGGCGGGCTACAGCATGGAAGAGGTCGAGCAGGTGCTGGCGCCGATGGCGGAGGACGGCAAGGAGATGATCGCCAGCATGGGCGATGACACCCCGTCGGCGGTTCTGTCCTCGCAGTATCGGCCGCTGAGCCACTATTTCCGGCAGAACTTCAGCCAGGTGACCAACCCGGCCATCGACAGCCTGCGCGAGTTCCGGGTGATGAGCCTGAAGACGCGCTTCGGCAATCTGAAGAACGTGCTCGACGAGGATTCGTCGCAAACCGAGATTCTGGTGCTCGAAAGCCCCTTCGTCACCAATGGCGAATTCGCGCGTATGGTCGAGCAGTTCGGCGAACATGTGGCCTTCATAAACTGCACCTTCCCCGCCCGCAGCGGCGGTGACGCCCTGCAGGCCGGGCTGCAGCGCATCCGCTCGGAGGCCGAAGACGCCGTGCGTTCCGGCGCGCGCCATCTGGTCCTCAGCGACGAGGGGCAAGGCGAGTCCGAGGTTGCGATGCCGATGATCCTGGCTACAAGCGCGGTGCATTCCTGGCTGACCGCGCGTGGGCTGCGGACCTTCTGCTCGCTCAACCTGCGTTCGGCGGAATGCATCGATCCGCATTACTTCGCGGTGCTGATCGGTTGCGGCGCGACCACGGTCAACGCCTATCTGGCGCAGGACAGCATCGCCGACAGGCTGCGTCGCGGCCTGCTCGAGGGTAGCCTGGAAGAGGCGGTGGGCCGTTACCGCAATGCCATCGATCTGGGCCTTCTCAAGATCATGTCGAAAATGGGCATTTCGGTGGTGTCGTCCTATCGCGGCGGCCTCAATTTCGAGGCGGTCGGGCTGAGTCGGGCGATGTGCGCCGAGTACTTCCCCGGCATGACCAGCCGCATATCCGGTATCGGCGTGGCGGGCATCCAGCGCAAGCTCGAGGAGGTACACGCGCAGGGATTCGGCGGTGGGCGCGACGTGCTGCCGATCGGCGGGTTCTACAAGGCGCGCCGCTCGGGCGAGACGCATGCGTGGGAAGCGCAGACCATGCATCTGATGCAGTCGGCCTGCGATCGGTCGAGCTACAAGCTGTGGCAGCAATACGCGGCCAAGCTGCACGCGAACCCGCCCATCCATCTGCGCGATCTGCTGGAAGTAAAGCCGCTGGGCGGGCCGGTGCCGCTGGAGGAGGTCGAGAGCATCACGGCGATCCGCAAGCGCTTCGTCACACCGGGAATGAGCCTGGGGGCACTGTCGCCCGAGGCGCATCGCACGCTGAGTGTGGCGATGAACCGCATCGGCGCCAAGTCCGACTCCGGCGAGGGCGGCGAGGACCCCAAGGATTTCCACCCCGACGCCAATGGCGACAACCCCTCGGCCAAGATCAAGCAGGTCGCCTCGGGGCGTTTCGGGGTGACGGCGGAGTATCTCAACGCCTGCGAGGAGCTCGAGATCAAGATCGCCCAGGGCGCCAAGCCCGGCGAGGGCGGCCAGATCCCGGGGATGAAGGTCACCGAGCTGATTGCCAAGCTGCGCCATTCGACCCCGGGCGTCACGCTGATCAGCCCGCCGCCGCATCATGACATCTATTCGATCGAGGATCTGGCGCAGCTGATCTACGATCTCAAGCAGATCAATCCGAACGCGAAGGTCACCGTCAAGCTGGTGGCGCAGTCGGGTGTGGGGACCATCGCCGCCGGCGTGGCCAAGGCCAAGGCCGACGTGATCCTGATATCGGGGCACAATGGCGGCACCGGGGCATCGCCGGCGACCTCGATCAAGTATGCGGGCCTGCCTTGGGAGATGGGGCTGACCGAGGCCCATCAGGTGTTGGCCATGAACAACCTGCGCGAGCGGGTGACGCTGCGCACCGATGGCGGGTTGCGCACCGGACGCGACATCGTGATGGCCGCCATGATGGGGGCCGAGGAATACGGTATCGGAACCGCCGGTCTGATCGCGATGGGCTGCATCATGGTGCGCCAGTGCCAGTCCAACACCTGCCCGGTCGGGATCTGTACCCAGGATGAGAAGCTGCGCGCCAAGTTCACCGGCAATGCCGACAAGGTGGTCAATCTGATCACTTTCTACGCCCAGGAGGTGCGCGAAATCCTCGCCTCGATCGGCGCGCGTTCGCTCGATGAGGTGATCGGACGGGTCGATCTGCTGGCTCAGGTCAGCCGCGGGTCGGCGCATCTCGACGATCTGGATCTCAACCCGCTTCTGATCACTGTGGATGGCGCGCGGTCGCTGCGGCTTGACCGCAACAAGCCGCGTCAGCCGGTCGATGACACGCTGGATGCCGAGATTGTCCGCGATGCAGCGCGCTTTTTCGAGGATGGCGAAAAGATGCAGCTCAGCTATGCCGTGCGCAATACGCAACGGACCATCGGCACCCGCGCCTCAAGCCATATCGTTCGCCGCTTCGGCATGCGCAACGACCTGCAGCCCGACCATCTGACCGTCAAGCTGGCGGGCAGCGCGGGGCAATCGTTGGGTGCCTTCGCGGCGCCGGGGATCAAGCTGGAGGTTTATGGCGACGCCAACGATTATGTCGGCAAGGGGCTGTCGGGGGGGATGATCGTCGTACGCCCGCGCATGTCCTCGCCATTGGTGGCGTCGGAGAACACGATCATCGGAAACACGGTCCTGTACGGGGCCACGGCCGGATACCTGTTTGCCGCCGGGCGCGCGGGCGAGCGTTTCGCGGTGCGCAATTCGGGCGCGCATGTGGTGGTCGAAGGCTGCGGGTCGAATGGCTGCGAATACATGACCGGCGGCGTTGCGGTGATTCTGGGCGCAATCGGGTCGAACTTCGGCGCCGGCATGACCGGCGGCATGGCTTACATCCATGATCCCGAAGGGGCCGCGCGCGACCTCATGAACATGGAATCGCTGGTCACCTGTCCGGTGACGCAGCCGCATTGGGAAAACGAACTCAAGGCGCTGATCGAGCGCCACCATGCCGAGACGGGCAGCATGAAGGCGGGCGAAATCCTGCGTCGCTGGGATCTGGAGCGCGAAAATTTCCTGCAGGTCTGCCCGCGCGAGATGCTCATTCACCTGCCGCATCCGCTGGGCGAGGAGCTGGATCAGGCAATGCCGGCGGAGTGACTGCGCTGCGCCCGTCCGCGTTGAGCGGGCGGGCACGCGCTGGAACGACGTTGCGGAGACGGCCCGTTGCGGGCGCGATTTCAGCGTTCCGGGGCGTCGCCCGTGCGCTCGAGCACGAAGGGAACGCCCGAATCCGCGGCTCCGAGCTGAAGATCCCCGCTGTCGTCAAACCGGCCGATCGGGACGCGCTCGCTGTCGGGCTCGGCGCTGGCCTGCAACACATCGTCCTGCACCGTGGCATAGGCGATCTCGGACACATCCTCGCCCGCTGCGGTTATGATGGTCTCCATCATCAGATGCTCGGCGTCCTGATACAGGATCAGCACAACGGAATTGTCCTCGATCGCCCCTTCATAGGTTCCGAGCCGCGCCTCATCGGCCGCGGCGCCGGTTGCGGCGAGGCCGAATGCAAGGGCGAGGGTTGCGAGGGTGGGTTTGGGAAATTGCATGCAGGTTCCTCAGCTGTACCGTTGTCGCGCGCAGGTCAGTCGATCTCGCGCGCCTCCTCGATCAGCATGATGGGGATGCCGTCGCGGATTGGGAAGGCCAGATGTGCTGCCCGCGAGACAAGTTCCTGCCGATCGGCATCATATCGCAAGCCCGCGCCGGTCGCCGGGCAGACAAGCGCCTCAAGCATGCGCCGATCCATCTGCGCGCGGGGTCCGTCATCGGGCTGGGTCGCCGGTTCGGGCTGTTCGTTCATTGCACCATGTCCTCGCCATTGCCGCCGCGCATCGCGAATTCGATCAGCGTCACCAGCGTCTCGCGCCGGGTGACGAGCGACGGCGCTTCGAGAAGGGCCTGCTTGTCCTCGGGGTTGAAGGGGCAGAGCATCGAAAGCGAGTTTATCAGAAGCTCGTCCTCGGCTTCCTTCATGCTGTCCCAGTCGGTGGACAGCTGCTGCGCTGCGAAGTAGCGTTCCAGAAGATGCAGAAATCCCTCGCGGTTGAAGCCCGCGTCCTTTTCCGCGCCGCCCAGATCGCGGGCGAAACCGTCCCAGTTGACCTCGACTCGGCGGTAGGGCGTGAAACCGTCAGGCAGTTCGCGCGCGATGCGAAAGCGGGAAACGCCGGTCAGCGTGATCATGTAGCGACCGTCCTCGGTCTCCGAGAATTGTGTCAGGCGTCCGGCGCAGCCGATGCTGTGCAGCCGCGCCGCGTTGCCGTCGGGCACATCACGCGGTTGCACCATGCCGATCAGCCGATGCGAGGTCTTGAGCGCGTCATCGAGCATGGCGAGGTAGCGCGGCTCGAAGATGTGCAGCGGCAGCCGGGCGCGCGGCAGCAGCAAGGCGCCCGGCAGCGGGAAGACGGGGATCGTGTCGGGCAAGTCGGCGTGATTGAACATGTGCTCTACCTAACCCGCTGCCGGCATCAGGCAAATATCATCGAACTCAACCTGCGCCGCCCCTTCTGCGCAATGGGGTCATTGGGCTTGAGCGCATCGAAGATCGTCAAGAGCTGTGTCTTGGCGGCACCATCGCCCCACTCCCGGTCACGGCGGAACAATTCCAGCAGTTGCTCGACAGCGTCCTCGACCTGACCAGCCGCGTAAAGGGCTTTCGCCAGATCGAACCGCGCCTGATGGTCGTCGGGGTCGGCCTCCACCTTTGCGCGCAACTCGTCAACCGGTCCCGCCTCGGCGGCCTGCCGTGCGAGGTCGAGCTTGGCGCGCGCCGCCTCCAGTTCGGGGGCCTTGCTGATCTCGGCATGGGCGTTGGCCAGCAGGGCCTCCGCCTTGTCGAGCTCATTCATGGCGATGTGCGCGCGCACCAGCCCGGCAAAGGCCGCGGCGTTGTTCTGATCCTCGCCCAGAATGGCGGCGAAGGTCTGCGCCGCATCGGAGGCCGCGCCCTCGTCAAGCATCTGTTCGGCGGCGGTGACGGCTTCGGCGAGGCCGCCGCCTTCGGCTCCACCTCCGGCCATCGCGGCAACCCGGCTGACGAATTGCTTGACCTCGCCCGGCGGCAGCGCGCCCTGAAATCCGTCGGCGGGCTGCCCCTGCCAGAAGGCGTAGACCGTCGGCAACGACTGGATGCGAAGCTGCGCGGCCAGCTGCTGATTCTCGTCGACATTGACCTTGACCATGCGAACCTTGCCGCCCGCCTCGGTCACCGCCTTTTCGAGCGCTGGGCCCAGCGTCTTGCACGGGCCGCACCACGGCGCCCAGAAATCCACGATCACGGGCACCTGCTGACTGGCCTCGACCACGTCGGCCATGAACGACGCTTCGGAGCCGTCCTTGATCAGGTCGCCCTGCTGCGCTGCGCCCTGCGATTGCGTGCCGCCAAGTTCCAGCATCTCGGATTCCCCTTGTTCCGTATCCTGTCCAATATGAGGATGGCGCAGCCGAAGGCCAAGGGCCGATCGCGCCGCGTCACAGATCGAATGTCGCGAAGACCGGCGCGTGATCGGAGGGCTTGTCCCAGCCGCGGGCGTCGCGTCGGATGCGCGAGTCATACGCGGCATTGGCGAGGTCGCCACTGGCCCAGATGTGATCGAGGCGCCGGCCGCGATCCGAGGCCGCCCAGTCGCGCGCCCGGTAGGACCACCACGAATAGAGCTGCCCGTGCGGAATGTCCTGCCGGGTCACATCGACCCAGCCCCCCGCCTCGCGGGCGGTGCCGAGATGGTCCACCTCGACCGGGGTGTGGCTGACCACGTTGAGCAGTTGCTTGTGACTCCAGACATCGTCCTCGCGCGGCGCAATGTTCAGATCTCCCACCATGATCGAGCGAGCGGGCCGTTCGTCGCCGCCCCAGCTGCGCAGCTCGCGCAGGAAGGCAAGCTTGTGCGCGAATTTCTCGTTGGCCTCAGGGTCCGGCAGGTCGCCGCCGGCCGGGATGTAGAAGTTGTGGATCATCAGCCCGTTGTCGAGCCGCGCCGCAACGTGGCGCGCGTCGCCGCGCCCGCACCAGTCGATATGCCCGGCATCGGTTATCGGCAACCGCGACAGGATGGCGACGCCGTTGTAGCCCTTCTGCCCGCGCGCCACCAGATGCGGGTAGCCCAGCGCCGCGAAGTGTTCTGCGGGGATCTTGTCCACGGGACTCTTGCATTCCTGCAGGCACAGGATGTCCGGCGCATCTTCGCGCAGCAGCCGCTCCACGAGGCCCGCGCGCAGCCGTACCGAATTGATGTTCCAGGTCGCGATGGTCAGTGTCATGGCGGGCTCCGTTCGATGCCCGCTCAAATCATGAATGTCCCCATGCGGCAAGTCCCGGCATCCGGCAAAAAAAGACCCGGCGCAAAGCCGGGTCCAGTCCAACAGGGAGGAAGCCGCGCCATGACCCCGACGCGGCAAGGGGAACTCGTGCGGGAACAATGTCCCACGATAGTGTACTAGGATGCGAATCTGGCAACAATTGGGCGTTCAGGGCATGAGCCGATATCCGCCGGATTCGGTGACCAGAAGACGGGCATTGGATGGGTCCGGCTCGATCTTCTGGCGCAGACGGTAGATGTGGGTTTCCAGCGTATGGGTTGTGACGCCCGCATTGTACCCCCAGACCTCGTGCAGCAGCACGTCGCGCGGTACTGCGCCGTCGGGTGCGCGATACAGGAACTTGAGGATGTTGGTTTCCTTTTCGGTCAGCCTGATCTTGCGATCCTTCTCGTCGGTGAGGATCTTCATCGCCGGCTTGAATGTGTAGGGGCCGAGTTGGAACATCGCGTCTTCGGACTGCTCATGCTGGCGCAGCTGGGCACGGATCCGGGCGAGCAGAACGGGAAACTTGAACGGCTTGGTGACGTAGTCGTTCGCGCCCGCATCGAGGCCGAGGATCGCGTCGGCGTCGCTGTCGTGCCCCGTCAGCATGATGACCGGACATTTGACGCCCTGCTTGCGCATGCGCTTGCACAATTCCCGGCCGTCGGTGTCGGGCAGCCCGACATCGAGGATTGCCAGGTCATAGGGTCCGGCCTTCACCTTCTCCGCGGCTTCCTGACCGGTCGCGGCCTCGAAGACGTCGAAATCATCGGTCATCACCAGCTGTTCGGACAGCGCTTCGCGCAAGGTGTCGTCGTCATCGACGAGCAGTATCCGGTTTAGCTTGCTCATGGCGGTTTCCTCCACAGATCCTGTTCTGACACCAGACATGCGGGGTTTCTTCACGTCAGGCAAGTTGTGCTACAGCCTTCTCACGCCCTCGTGTCGCTTCGGGAGCGCTGTTTCAATTCCGCCGCCGCGGCGCTACATCATGACATACCATGCCGGAGTGTGCCGTGTCCCTCGAACCGACCATCACCGAAAAGCTCAATCGGGCCCGCGCCGATCTGCGTATGGGTGTGCCGGTGGTGCTGACAGGACATGACAGCGCGGCTATGGTCATCGCGGCCGAGGCGCTGACCGACGACCGCCTTGCACGGATGCGCGCGCTGGGCGCTCCGGTGCTGGCGATTACCGCGCATCGCGCGGGAACGTTGAAGGCGCGCGCCTATGATGGCGATCTCGCGCGGATCCGCGTGCCGCGCGACGTGTCGGTGTCCTGGGTGCGCGCGGTGGCCGATCCTGCGGATGATCTGCGGCTGCCGCTCAAGGGCCCGCTGATGTCGCAGCGCGAGGGGGACGCGGCGGCGCATCGCGCGGCGCTGCGGTTGGTCAAGACCGCGCAACTGCTGCCCGCCGCGCTTCTGGTGGAGCTGCCGGACGGCGCCGCGCTGGCGCGGGCCCATGATCTGACCTGTATTGACATGTCGGCAGCCGGGCCGGAGATGTTTCGGGCATCGCCGCTGCATGCGGTTGTCAGCGCCCGGGTTCCGATGGCGGCGAGCGAGGCGGGGCGTGTGCATGTCTTTCGCCCCGAGGATGGCGGGGTCGAGCATTACGCCATCGAGATCGGCCAGCCGCGCCGCGATGCGCCGGTGCTGGCGCGGTTGCATTCAGCGTGTTTTACCGGCGATGTGCTGGGCAGTCTGAAATGCGATTGCGGCGCGCAGTTGCAGGCGGCGCTGATGCAGATGGGCGCCGCCGGAGCCGGGGTGCTGCTCTATCTCAACCAGGAGGGGCGCGGGATCGGCATGGTCAACAAGATGCGCGCCTATTCCCTGCAGGATCAGGGCTTCGACACGGTCGAGGCGAACCATCGCCTCGGCTTCGAGGACGACGAGCGCGATTTTCGCATCGGTGCGGCGCTGCTGCGGCGCATGGGGTTTCAGCAAGCGCGGCTTCTGACCAACAACCCCGCCAAGGTGCGAATGCTGGCCGAACACGGTGTCGACGTGGTGGAGCGGGTGCCGCTCAGGGTGGGGGCGACCGCGCAGAACGCCGCCTATCTTGCGACCAAGGCCAGCAAGTCCGGGCATCTGCTGTGACGCGCGACGATCTCGTTCTTACCCCGCTGGGGCTGCGCCATGGCGGGCGTACGTATCCCTGCGCCATCGGGCGCGGCGGTGTCGTTGCGGCCAAGCGTGAGGGTGACGGTGCCACGCCGATGGGGCGGCACCGCATCACCGGGCTTCTGTATCGGCCGGACCGGCTGTCGCGGCGGGCGGTACCGTATTGGGGGCAGCCGATCGGGCTGCGGGACCTGTGGTGCGACGATCCGGTGCATGAGGATTACAACCTCATGGTCCGCGCGCCCTTCGTGGCCGGGCATGAACGCCTGCGCCGCGCCGATCCGCTGTATGACATCGTTCTGACAACCGATTTCAACTGGCCGCGCGCCCGGCGCGGCGGGGGATCGGCGATCTTTCTGCATGTCTGGCGCGGACCGCGGTACCCGACCGCCGGGTGCGTGGCGCTGCGCCGCGATCATCTGCTGCGGCTGCTGTGGCGCCTTGGGCCCGGCACGCGGCTGATCGTGGCCCCGACGTTGGCAAGGGGGCGCGGCGAAGATCGGGGACAGTCGGGTTGATCGGACCACCCCGACCGTGCTCAGGACTCGGCAGTGAAGCGGCCGTACCCGCCTTGCGCAAATATGAGCGGGGCCCCGTCATGCCGATAAGCGCGCAGCACGCGGCCGATGACCACGGCGTGATCTCCGGCATCGATACTGTTCCATAGCGCGCAGTCGAAGCGCGCCAGAACACCGTCCAGCACCGGCACATTCTCCGGATTGCGGGCGGGTGTGGTGCCGGCGAACCCCTGGTTCCCCTTGGCGAAGAGGCCGCATGTTTCCCGTTGCGCTGCGCTCAGGACATGAACGGCGAAATGCGCCGGCTCGACGAAGTGCCGGAAGCGGCTCGACGACTTGGCCGGGCACCAGAGCACGAGCGGCGGATCGAGCGACACCGCCGTGAAGCTGTTGGCGGTGATGCCCATCGGCCCGTCAGCCGTGTCGGCGGTGATGATTGTCACCCCGGTCGCAAAGGACGCCAGCGCATCGCGCAGGTCGCGCTCCGAATCGAGCCCTGGTGTAATCAGTGACAAGGCGCTCTCCTGTGCTTGGCCATGCGCTCCCCATGGCAATATATCGCCGTTGTTACAAGCCGCCCGAAGGATCCGCGCGGCTTCTCGGGGCAAGGTATGCCATACCGCTGCGGGTCAAGTCCCCGCCGGAGGCGACCGACCCGCAGGTGCTGCGCGTCGTTCGGGCCGCGTGAACACGGCGATCTGGCTGGCCCCGCCGAGCGCGGGATGCGCCCCGCCCAGCGTGCCGACGCGCAGCGTCCGGATGGCGCGCCGTGCCACGCCTGCAGCCCAGTCCGTGAACCGCGCCCGTGTCCACTCGAAGCGGTGTTCCGGGTGGCGCAGGCGATGTGCCGGCACGCCCAGAAGCGGGTTGAACTCGGCATTGGGGGTTGTCAGCACCACGAGCGGCGCATCGAGGCGGGCGAACAGCACATGCTCGAGCTGCGACAGCTGCCCGGGGTCGAGATGTTCCAGCACCTCGAGCATGACGATGGCATCCACCGCCGGCACCGCCGGCGGTGCCAGTGCCGAGCCGGAAATCAGTGTCACGCGTGCCGCCTGTTCGGGGGTAAGCCGCGCGCGCAATGCGGCCAGGGCGGCGGGGTCCGGCTCCAGCCCGGTGATGCGGCAAGCCCAGGGTGCCGTCAGGAGCGGCGCGACAAACGCGCCATCGCCGCAGCCCAGATCCAGCACATGCGCGGGCCGATGGGCCTGCAGGACCGCCATGACCCCGTCGATGCGCTGCGCATGCCACCAGCTTGTCATGCGGGCTTGGACGGGAGGGTGGTTTTCCGGCGCGGTGCTCCGACGCCCGCCTCGCGGTTGCGGGCAGGCTGCGCCGGCGCGGCGTGCCTGTGGGCCGGGCGGGGGGTGATCTTCATGCGCCGCTTGTCGCACGCAGTCCTGGCACGGGTCCAGCGCCACCTTGCGCGCTGTCCGGCGGCGTGCATTGATGCGCTGTCAACATCAGGGAGCTTTGTAATGCGCAAGGGATACTGGGTCGCGCAGGTCGATATCGACGACCCCGACGCCTATGAGAAGTACCGCGAGGCCAACGCCGTCGCCTTCGAGACATATGGCGGGCATTTTCTGGTGCGCGGCGGTCCGCAGGATGTGCGCGAGGGCAAGCCGCGCGGGCGCACCGTGGTGATCGAATTCGCCACCCTCGATGACGCGGTGGCCTGCTATGAAAGCCCGGAATACCAGCGTGCCAAGGCGCTGCGCGATCCCGTCTCGACCGCCGATCTGGTGATCGTACCGGGGTGGGAGGGGTAGATCAGGTCTCGCGCGCGCCAAAGATTGCCGAGCCGATGCGCACATGGGTCGCGCCGCAGGCGATGGCGGATTCGAAATCGCCGCTCATGCCCATGGAGAGCCCGGAAAGCCCGTTGCGCGCGGCCATGTCGGCCAGCATGTGAAAATGCGGCACCGGGTCGTCCTCGGCGGGGGGGATGCT
>CAZMBT010000006.1:0-27280 GCA_964564395.1 uncultured Alkalilacustris sp. | reverse complement strand
CACCCGCGTTCGGAATTCCGTATTGGAACGGCTTCGTGTATCTGGCCGGCACTCATGCGCCACGTCACGGCGCACCAACAAACAGGGTCCATCCGGACGCAATTCGAGTGAGGATTCGGAAGCAGGGCGGGGCTTTACATTCCGACATCCGCGATGCACTCAGAATATGATGAGTGATGAAGACCCTGTCCCACCCGGCCGGCAGCCCCCGGCTGAAGAGCGCATAGCACATCTGGCGCGGCGCGCGGCGCGCGGTTTCAGCCGCTCACTCCAGATTCGGCTCGCCGAGCATGACATCACGTTCGGCCAGTGGGTGTTTCTCAGGATCATGTGGGATGAGGAAGGGCTCACCCAGCGCGAGCTGAGCGAACGTGCGAATCTGACCGAGCCCACGACTCATACGGCGCTGCAAAAGCTCGAGGCGCGCGGACTGGTGGAGCGGCGGAACCTGCGGGGCAATCGCCGCCGTCAGCATGCTTTCCTGACCGAAGCCGGGCACGCCCTGCGCAGCCAGCTTGAGCCGCTCGCGATCGAGGTCAATCGGGTGGCATTGCATGGACTGCCGGAGGCCGACTGCGAACGGCTGCGCGACATGCTGTTGACGATTATCGCCAACCTGGATGCGGACGAGCGTGCCGAGATTTCACAGGGCCGGCGCATGCCGCCCACACGCGCCAGCGCCGAGGGCTGAGAACATCGCTGCGTTCAGCCGGTTCCTGTCAGAAGTCGCAGGAACTCGTGCGCGCCGAGAACCTCGCGCATTGGCAGGCTATTCATTTCCGGCCCAGGCTCGGCGTCGAATGTCAGGCCCTCGCCATCCCAGAACCACCAGTAGACGATTGCGCCGCTGCGGTCGCGGATCGGGATGCGGAAGGTCGGGAAGCGACGCGCCGCCTCGGGTATCGGAGCGGTTCCCGCCGGCGCGCCGTCAAGCCGTCCGGCCTGCAGCGCATCCTTGATGGGGAACATGGCGCAGAACGTCGCTTCCTGTTGCGCCAGTGCGGTGAGGTCCCGGGGGCGGCTCGCGTGCAGCCCCGGCAGACCGCGCACAACTTCCGGATAGGCAGGGTGGTCATGCGTCACCTGCACGTAGGCATACCCGTGATCGGTGCTCAGCTCGACGATGTCGCCGGGGGAGAATTCGGCTTGGCTCATGGCGGGACCTCCGGTCACAGACTGTAGGATTCGAGACTTGCGGGATGGAACAGCTCTTCGACCCTGAGTCGGCGCGGCGACAATCCCTGGCGGTGGTGGTAGTCGAGAAAAGTCTCGAGCACATGCGCGTTGTCCGCCAGGCCGTATGGCCAAAGCTCGCTGCCCATCAGTGACCGTGCGCGGGTCAGGGTGTCCTCGACGAACGGCATCGTCACCTTCGTGGCCGATGTGTCGTCGAGCGCTTCCTGTGCCATACGCTTCGCAGCCGTGAACGCCTTGAGCAACGCCCCGGGCAGCCACGGGTGCGCTTGCGCCAGCGTCTTGCGCACGCCCAGCAGATGCATGATCGGAAAGATGCGTGTGCGCTGGTAATGCGCCTCCGCTGCGGCGACGCTGTCGGCGAATAACCGGCCCACATTCGGGTGCCCCTCTGCGAAGCAGCGCGGCCAGCGCGGGCCGATGAAGGCATCGATCGCGCCCTCGGCGAGCATCGCGTTGAGTGTCTCGCCTTCCGGCGCCGGCTCCACGGTCACGTCATCCGGCAGCTCGAGTGCGATCTTTTCCGGCCGGCCGGGCGTGTCCATGCCGCCACGCACCCAGATCACGTCTGACGGGCTGATTCCGTAATCATCCTCGAGGATACCGCGCGCCCAGACATTCGCCGAAAGCTGGTATTCGGCAATACCGATGCGACGGCCGCGTAGATCCTCGGGGCGTTCGATTCCCCGGTCGGTTCGGATGTAGATCGAGGTGTGTCGGAATGCGCGCGAAAGGAACACCGGCAACGCGATGTAAGGCGATTCGCCGCGCGCGGTCTTCACGCAGTAGGAAGACAGCGACATCTCGCTGACGTCGAAGGCTTCGTGGCGGAACACGCGAAAGAACATCTCTTCTGGTGACAGCAGCATCGTGACGGGATCGACGCCGTCGATCCCGACGCGGCCGTCGTGGATCGGGCGTGTGCGATCATAATCGCCCATCGCGATCGAAAGCGTCAGTTTGCTCATTATCGTGTCTCCTCCCTGTCAATCGTCCTCTCGGAGCCGCGCTTCAGGCGGGGACCTGTAGTTCGAGTTCGACCGGCGCCCGCAATTCGGCCGCGCGAAGGATCGCATGGCAGAGTTCCAGGCTGGCCAGCCCCCATTCGCCAGTCTGCGCGGGCGGCGCGCCGTCGCGGATCGCGGCGAAGAGGGCATCGATCACTGGCAACCGCGGGGCAGCGAGATCAGGCGCGCGGATGAAGCGGCGTTCGGTATCACCGTATAGCCACACACCCTTGGGTGTCAGCCGGAGGTCGCCGCGCTCACAGCACACGATGACCGGTCCGAAATGCTCGTGGTGCGGAGCGGCAGGTTGCGGCTCGGCAGCGCCGAAGGTGCGGTCAGATTTGAGGGCCGCCTCGTCCTCGGGCGAGTGCACCCCGGCGAGTGCGCGGCGCGCGCCGCCGTACTCCGAAGATACCTTCGCATGGCCCAGCTCGCCCACCCAATCCATCCATTCGTCGCTGTCGAAATGAGCATACCCCGAGTAGGTGAGCGTGGCGAATGCGCCGCACGCGAAGTCTATCATGGCGGCATAGGCGCCTTCGGTCGGGCGCTCCGGATCCCAGGCGCCGGTCATGGCCATGACGCGCTGCGCCAGGCCGCCGGCCAGAAGCCGCACGATGTCGATCTGGTGAATGGCCTGGCTGAACATGACGCCGCCGCCGGCCTCGGTGCGCAGTTCCTCGGGGCGGCGCGGCCGGTAGAGGAAGTCGGTGTAGTTGAGCGCCTGGATCATGCGGACTTCGCCCAACTCGCCCGAACGGATGATATCATGCGCCTGTTGCACGGGGGCGTCGAAGCTGTGGCTGGGCCCGACGATCAGGTGAATGCCCGCCGCGCGGGCCGCCGCCACCATGCGCTGCCCGTCCGCGAGCTCGATTGCAAGCGGCTTGTCGACCAGCACGTGCTTGCCGTGCTCTGCGGCGCAGGCTACGTGCTGTGCATGCATCTGGTGTGGCGTGGCAATATAGACAGCTTCGACATCCGGGTCCGCACACAGCGATTCGACGCTGTCATGGGCGCGCCCTCCGAACGCCTCCTCGAAAGCTGAGCGAGATTCGGCTCGCGGTGCGGCCGCAGCACACAGAATGACCCGCGAGTCGGCCTTCAAGCTGGGGAGGGTAAGCATGAAACCGCGCCCGAGCCCGGCGACACCGAGGCGCAACGGGCGCTGTTCACAGCTCGATGACAAGGTCGCCCTCCTTCGCACGCGATACGCAGATCATGATGTTGTCGCGCTGCTCTTCCTGCATCAGCACCATGTCGCGGTGATCGGGCTCGCCGGCGATAAGCCTGCAACGGCAGGTCCCGCAGGTCCCGCTTTCGCATGAGCTGACTGTCTGGACGCCGCTTTCGCGCAGAGCTTCGAGGATCGAGCGATCAGCCGGAACCTCCACGGTCTGGCCGCTGTTTCTGATGGTGACGTTGAAACTCACGTCGTCCGAGCGAACCACCTCGACGGGTTTGAAATCCTCGAAATGGATGCGCCCTTCCGGCCAGTGGCCTGAAATTGCCTTGATTTCTTCCATGAGCGGGCCGGGGCCGCAGCAATAGACGTGCTCGGGGCCCGGTTCGGCGAAATGATCCCAGAAATCGTAGAGCGCGTCGGGGTCACCACCGTCGTGGTGAATCCTTGCGTTGGGGCCGAGCGCGCGCACGTCCTCGAGATAGGCCGTGTCGGCTTCGCTTCGAGTGCAGTAGATCAGGCGAAAGGGTTTTCCTGTCGCGGAAAGGTGCCGGGCCATCGATAGAATTGGCGTGATACCGATGCCGCCTGCGATCAACAGATAGCGCGATGCCTCCACCAAGGGAAAGCTGTTGTCGGGCGGGACCACCTCCAGCGTGCTGCCCTCCTGCGCATCCTCATGCATCGAACGTGAGCCGCCGCGAGATTCCGGTTCTCGCTTGACGGCGATCACATATTCATCGGGCTCCGTGCCGTCGTTGACCAATGAGTAGCGACGCATGGCATCACAGGGCGTTCTTACGGTCACATGAGCGCCCGGCGTGAAGGAGGGCAGCGACTCGCCCGAAACGGGACGCAGGCGAAATTCGCTGATCTCGGCGGTGAGTTCCCGCCTGCTGTCGATGCGCATACTCAAAGGCTCGGAAACGTCTGTCATGGGGCATGCCCTCCCTTCTCCGCCGCCCCTCAGTTAGATATCTAAAAACTGCTGTCAAGCCTCTGGACGCGCCGGACGTGAATCGGCTACAAGAGCTTAGAAGTCTAAATTTGGTGTGGAGCGGGAGGAGAGCCGCAATGCTTACGCCCGAGGAAAATGATCTGCTGTGCCGTGTCAGTGACGATGCGCCAATGGGCAAGCTCATGCGTCAGCACTGGGTGCCAGTGTGCCTGATCGAAGAAATCGCCGAGCCAGATGGCAAGCCGCTTCTGGTCGAGGCGATAGGGAATCGCTACGTTGCTTTCCGCGACTCCGACGGCAAGGTCGGTCTGCTTGACGAACTGTGCCCGCATCGCCGCGCCTCTCTGGTATATGGCCGCAACGAGGACTGCGGGTTGCGCTGCCTGTATCACGGCTGGAAGTTCGACGTGAACGGCAATTGCGTTGCCATGTCGTCCGAACCCGAGGGCAGTCCGCTTCACGACAAGGTCAAGCACAAGGCATATCCGGTCGAAGAGTGGGGTGGCTTCGTCTGGGCCTGGCTCGGCGACGAGGAGGACATGTACCCGTTCGAGCCGCCCGCTTTCGCGCCGACAAAAGATACCCGAGTGTCGATCCTCAAGGTGCGGGTGCCGGCGAACTGGGCGCAGATCACCGAAGGGCAGATCGACTCGGCGCATTCCTCGAGCCTGCATTCTTCCGATATGAAGCCGGCGCGCGTTGAAGGCGCGGGGGCAGACGATCAGGCCTGGTATCGGCCATCGACCGACAAGTCGCCGAGGATGCAGACCCAGACGACAAGCTACGGCTTCCATTACGCGGCGATCCGAAAGCCGATCAAGAACGCAGCAACCCACGATTACCTGCGGATCACCGAGTATATCGCGCCGTTCACCTCGCTGATCCCGCCGAACAACAACTATAACGTGGCCACCGTCATCGTGCCGATCGATGACGAGACGTCGCATTTTCATTTCATCGCTTGGGGAGGTAAGGCATGCCCCTCGACCGAGGATTGGCGGAAGTTCAACCATGTGCGTCCGGGGATCGATCTGGATCACAAGTGGCGCTCCGTGCGCACGCTTGAGAACGATTTCCTGCAGGACCGGCAGGCGATGAAGCTCGGGAATTTCACTGGCGTGAAGGGAATACCCAACCAGGACATCGTGATGTGGGTGTCCATGGGCGCGATCGTCGATCGCACCAGCGATATCCTCGGTGCGTCCGACTTGGCGATTGTCGAGTTTCGCCGACTCATGGTGGATGCAGCAAGGCGCGTCTCCGAAGGTGGAGCCGCGATCGGCACCTCCGAGCGCCGCGTGCCGCATGTCAACATCGCTTCACGCGAGGGAATATTCCCCAAGACGCAGGATTGGCGCGAGCTCGCCGACCCGGAGAACGGTGGGGGAGCCGAAGCAGCCGAATAGAGCGTCCTGGCTCGCGCCGGCCTGTCGATTGCAGCTGGCGCAGCACCAGGAGTAACGTCTGAGATATCTAATATTGCGTTGACAGCGACCGGCTGCGGGGCGTTAAATAGATATCGAAGTATCAGGGCTGCGCACGGGAGGGAGCGCTGCGTAGCCCGAGCCGGCAGGTAGATGTCGGCTGCATGACACCGCTGCGGGAGGGCTACGGTGGACGATCAGAGAGAAGCTGGCAGCATGCCGGTCTCGGTGCCGGCGAATACAGACCTCTTTTTCGGTGGCGACTGGCACAAGCCGGCCGAAGGTGGGCGCATAAAGGTGGTTTCGCCCTCGACGGGCGCACAGATTGCCGAGGTCGCGGCAGGATCCGCGGCTGATCTCGATCTGGCGGTTGCCGCCGCGACGCGCGCCCAGGGGCACTGGCGCCGCACCGCGCCGCTCGAGCGGGCGCGCAAGATGCGCGCCGCAGCTGAACGCGTCCGTGCACACAAAGCCGAGTTGGCCGCGCTCGATGCGCTGGACTGCGGCAATCCGCTCAAGGGAATGGAGTTTGACGTCGAGCTTGGCGCGACGTTGATGGAGTTTTTCGCTGGCCTTGCCACCGAGATCAAGGGCGAGACGGTCCCGGTCGGGGCCGCGCGCCTGAATTACGTTCAGCGCGTGCCGTTGGGCGTGGTGGCGCGGATCGTGCCGTTCAATCATCCGGTGATGTTCCTGTGCGCCAAGATGGCTGCGCCGATCATTGCCGGCAACGCGGTCATCATGAAGCCGTCCGAACACACGCCGCTTTCGGCGCTGCGTGTTGCCGAACTCGTGTCAGACCTGTTTCCGAAGGGCCTTTTCAACGTTCTGAATGGCGACGGAACGCTGGGTGCGGCGATGGCCGGCCATCCCGGAATTGCGAATGTCAGCGTGGTCGGCTCGGTCCAGACGGGACGGGCCGTGATGCGCGAGGGGGCCGCTACGCTCAAGCGGGTCACGCTCGAACTGGGTGGCAAGAATGCGCTAGTGATTTACCCGGATGCGGATATCGAGCGTGCTGTCGAGGGCGCGGTCAAGGGAATGAATCTGGGCTGGACGGCGGGTCAGTCCTGCGGCGCGACGAGTCGGGTCTTCGCTCATGACGACGTGTATGACGAGGTTGTGAGCCGGCTCGCCGATGCCTTCGAGGCGGTGACCCCCGGGGATCCACTCGACCCTGAGACCGAAATGGGCAGCCTTTCGACCCGTGCCCAGTACGACAAGACGCTGTCCTATATCGCCCTCGCCAAGGACGAGGGTGCGCGCCTCGCCGCAGGAGCCGCTGCGCTGCCAGCCGGGTTGGAGCAAGGGCTCTTCGTGCGTCCGACACTCTTTGCCGACGTGCGCCACGATATGCGCATCGCGCGCGAGGAGGTTTTCGGCCCGGTGCTGTCGGTGCTTCGCTGGTCGGACCACGCGCACATGGTCGAACAGGTGAACGGGGTCGAGTACGGACTGACGGCCTCGATCTGGACGCGTGACCTCGAGACGGCCTTCCGCGCTGTGGACTCGATCGATGCGGGGTACGTCTGGATCAATAATTCGAGCGATCATTTCCTCGGCGCGCCCTTCGGCGGGGTGAAGCAGTCCGGCATAGGGCGAGAGGAATGTCTGGAGGAGTTGCTCGGCTATACCGAGCAGAAGAACGTGAGCGTCACCCTGGGTACATGATCGGCCGGCGGGCGCTGCGTGCAACGAGGAGAAAAGGGGAGGACTCCAATGAAACTCAGGCACATCGCCATGACAGCGGCATTCTCGGTCGCTACCGGCATCGGGGCGGCACAGGCCGACCCGGTGAACATGACGCTGTCCGGTGGCAATCCGGGTGGCCTGTGGTCGCTACTGGGCGCGGGCATGGATCGGGCCGTCAAGGAGGCAAATCCGAATTCTGTCATCACCTATCAGGCCACGGGCGGCGGCTTCGCCAATATCGGCCTGCTCTCACAGGGGCGGACCGACCTGGGGCTGGTTCATGACGCCGAAATCGGCATCGCTCTGGCAGGCGACGAGCCTTTCGGCGAGCCCATCGAGAACATGCTCGCAGTCGGCTACATGTACAACTGGGCGCCGATGCACTTCTTCCTGCGCAAGTCCATTGCGGAGGAGTACGGCATCACCTCGCTCGACGATATCGCCGAAAGCGGGGCGCCGATCACCATCGGGATCAATCGTTCCGGGAACATCACTGCAAATGTCGCGCTGCGCATGCTCGAGGAGGCGGGCGCGACCGAGGAGGTGATCGAGGCCAATGGCGGATCCTTCGTAAGGGCCGGTGCCAACGATCAGGCCGACCTGATCCGTGATGGCCGTATCGACATGGTCACCAATGGGGTGTTCATCCTCCACAGTTCCTTCCGCGCGGTGGACGAGAACAACGAAGTCGTGGTGCTCGACATACCCGATCACGTGATCGAGGCGACGAATGCCGCATTCGGGACACAGCGCTACACCATTCCCGGCGGGAGCTACAGCAATCAGCCCGATGATATCGAGACAGCAGCGCTCGGGGCGCTACTGGTCACGCATGACGCTGCGGACGAGGAAGCCATCTATTCCCTGACCAGCGCGCTGATCGAGCATATCGACGAGGTGCGCGCGGTTCATGGATCGATGAGTGCGCTCGACACTGAACTGTTCGCCAGTCAGACATCCTTGCCCTTCCATCCGGGAGCGGAGCAGGCATTGCGTGAAGCGGGTCTGCTGCAGTGATCGGATCGCTGGTCAAAACGGGGCGCAGGCGCAGGTTTGCGCCCCTTCCGCAAGGCATCCTGATGGTGCTCGCCGCGATTTTCGCGGTCGGGGTCATATACGGGAATCTCTTCGTGATTTCCGACACTCTCGTTATTGGTATTCTTTTCGTCTCGGGAATCTTCACGCTACTGTTCATTGTTGTCGGAGCCAGCACCGAGGCACCCGATAATCCCACAGTGCTCGACTGGGCGCTCAGCGCCCTCAGCGCCGCCTGTGGCGTATTCTTCATGATCAACGCGCAAGTGATCGCCGATCGCATCTCTCTGCTGGAGCCGTTCACTCCCTTGCAGTTCTTTTTCGGCACGGCGCTGCTGCTGCTGACCCTTGAGGCCACGCGCCGGACGACCGGGATGGGACTGACAGGTGTGGTCGTGCTCTTTCTGCTCTACAACCTGTTCGGATACATGCTGCCGCCACCCTTCGGCCATGGCATCAGCGAATTCAGCTATCTTCTCGACGTGCTCGTCTTCACCACCGACGGTGTGTTCGGTGTGCCGATACAGGTGGTCGCGAGCTACGTTTTCCTGTTCGTGATGTTCGGTACCCTGTTGGCGAAGGCCGGCGGCGGGGATTTCTTCTTCAACCTCGCGGCCGCCCTGACGGGCAAGACGCGCGGAGGACCGGCCAAAGTCGCCGTGATCTCGTCGGGCCTATACGGAACGATGTCCGGCAGTGCCACCTCGGATGTCGTTACCACCGGGTCGATCACGATTCCCATCATGCGCCGGCTCGGCTACTCGCGCCGCTTCGCCGGCGCGGTCGAGGTGTCGGCGTCCACCGGTGGCAGCGCCATGCCGCCCATCATGGGCTCGGCTGCCTTCATTCTGGCGGAGTATACCGGTGTACCTTACCGCGAGGTGGTCTATGCCGCAATCATCCCGGCGCTTCTCTATTACATGGGCGTGTTCGGGCAAGTGCATCTGCGCGCCGTACGTCACGATCTGCGTCCGGTCAGCGGCAAGGTCGCGACGCTGCGCAGCACCTTCGCGCGAGGGTGGGTATTCGTGCTGCCCATCGTGGTGATCATAGGGGTGCTGTTTGCTGGCTATTCACCAACCTATACCGCCGGAATCGGAGCGGCGTCGGTCGTCGTTGCCGCCGCGCTCACCGGGACAACGCGGCTGTCGATCTGGCAGATCATCGAGGCACTTGGCGAAACGACGCTGCGAATCCTGCCGGTTGCTGGCGCCTGTGCGGCCGCAGGGCTGGTAATTGGCGGCCTCTCGATGACCGGGCTGGGAATGAAGGCGGCAAATGTCATCATCGCCATCAGCGGTGGCGACCCGATCATCACGCTGCTGCTCGCCGCGGTGATCACCATCGTCCTGGGGCTCGGCATGCCGACGCCCAGCGCCTATATCCTGGCTGCGGTTCTGGTCGCGCCAGCGATGACGCGGCTTGGTTTTCCGCTGCTCGAATCGCACCTCTTTCTTCTCTATTTCGCGGTTATGTCAGCACTGACGCCGCCGATTGCCGTCGCAGCCATGGCAGCGGCAGCGATCGCCGAAGAGGATCCGTTCAAGATCGCGTTCGACGCGGTGCGGCTTGCCGCGGTGGGCTTCCTGATTCCGTTCGTGTTCATCTGGAATCCGGCCATTCTGGGACAGGGCGCGGCGCCGTCGGTGGCTCTGACGGTGGTCGGCGGCGTGATGGCGGCCCTGGCAATCGCGGTCGCAGTCGAGGGGATGCTGGAACACCAGATCCCGCGCGTGGAGCGGTTCGCGCTGGCGGGTGCGGCGGTGGCGGCCGTCGCGCCCCATGCGCTGATTGCCATCGCGGGCATCGCGGTGATCTTCGTGCTGGTGGGGCGGCGGCTTGCGCGACGGCCCGAGGTCGTCACCGGTGAGGGCGTTGAAGACACATTGCCGGAGGCCGCCGAGCCGGAATCGGAACTGTCCGGATCGGTCTGCGGTCCTTCGGCGATTTGCGCACCGGCCAGTGGTGTTGGTGCGGGCAAGACAACAGGGAAAGAACGATGACTCACAGATGCCGAGAGGGACGAAGTGATCCGGCCGCGGGCCGGGGTCAGGCCAGTCGCGGTAGGCTGTGCCGATGCTGCTCGTGATGCAAACTTGAGTCCGCCTGAGCAATGCCGGATCGCGTTTCGGCAATGTCGTGCCCGGCCTTCGAGAAAAATGGTAGATATCTAATTTTTTCGTTGACTATCCTCACCATGGTTTTCATTACGTTGTAAGGCCGCGACATCTGGTCGCACTCGGGCCACGACGAGGCAGCCCAGCTCGAGGTGACCGGCAGAAGTGGCGATCCGAGGCAGACCAAGCGGGGAGGCGGACCACCACGATACAGTGGTTCGACGGATGGATAGGCAGGGGAGGCGTCATCGTGGCCGACGGGCACGAAACAGCAATTTCGCGGGACGAACTGCGCCAGATCATGGATCTACTCGATCGTTCTCATTTCGACACGCTCGAGTTGAAGGTCGGTGATTTCGAGTTCATTGCCAGCAAGAGCGGAAGGCCCGGCGGCAGCGCATCCGAGTTGCAGAGTTCGCCATCGCGCAGCGCTGCGAGTCCTCGGGGCGCGGCACCCGCAGCGACGGCGGAGCCGCAGTCAACCCCAAGCCACGAGGCTGTTGGCGAACCCGCGCAAGCCGAGGATGCGGTCACGATCCCTGCGCCGATCGTCGGTATCTTCTACCTCGCTCCCGAACCCGGTGCGGCGCCATTCGTGGAACCGGGGGATAACGTGGACGAAGACACGGCCGTTGGACTGATCGAGGTGATGAAGGCCTTCAACACGGTCACGGCAGGGGTCCGTGGCACTGTGCTGCGCCGGCTCGTCGAGGATGGCGGTATGGTCGAGTACGGACAGCCGCTGTTTCTGGTCAAACCGGAATAGGCGGACGCATGGCGCGGATTGAATTCATCGATACGACCCTGCGAGACGGCCAACAGAGCCTGTGGGCACTGGGGATGCGCACCGGAGTGATGCTGCCGGCGCTGGAGTGCCTGGATGGCGCTGGTTTCGAGGCGATGGAGTTCTTCGTGCCCGTCGTCCAGATGAAGAAGATGATCCGTGACCTGGGGGAGAATCCGTTTCACTGGTTGAGTATGGGCGCCAAGCGGGCGGTGCAGACGCCGCTGCGACTGCACGCCGGGTATCGCAGCGGGCTGGGAAAGGTGCCGGAATCCGTGGGCAAACTGCTCGTGGAGCGGGTCATCGACAACGGGATCACCGTTGCGCGGATCTCGGATCCATGGAACGACTTCGATACCCTTCGCGAAGAGCACGATACGCTGCGAGCCATGGGCATGGAGTCGGTCGTCAATCTGATCTACTCGGTCTCGCCCAGGCACACCGATGCGTATTTCCTTGATCGTGTCACAAGAGCGGTCGAACTGCGCCCCTATCGGCTGTGCTTCAAGGATGTCGGCGGGCTTCTGACCCCAGAGCGGGCAGCTGAACTCGTGCCCCGGATCCTTCAGGCCGCCGGTGACATTCCTGTCGAGTTCCATTGTCATTGCAACAACGGGCTCGCCCCATACAACGTCACGCGAGTTGCGGAGCTGGGGATCCGCCACATTCACACTGCGGTTCCGCCGCTTGCGAACGGTTCCTCGCAGCCCTCCGTGTTCAGCGCCGCTGCGAATCTGCGTGCAATCGGCTTCGAAGTGGGAGTGGACGAGCGCCCGCTGCGCGATGTCGAACGCTTCTTGCAGCGCATCGCGCGCCGTGACGGGCTGCCCGAGGGGGCGCCGCTCGAATACGATGCCGGGCTCTACCGCCATCAGGTTCCGGGCGGGATGATCTCGAACTTGCGGTATCAGCTCGACAAGATGGGTATGGGGCATCGTATCGACGAGGTGATCGACGAAGCGGCGGCGGTTCGGGCCGACCTCGGCTACCCGATCATGGTGACTCCGCTGTCACAATTCGTCGGGACTCAAGCCGCAATCAATGTCATCGTCGGTGAACGCTATCGCCAGGTCACCGACGAGATTATCCAGTATTCGATGGGCCATTGGGGGCGCGAGGCGCTCGATCACATGGATGCGAACGTCGCCGACCGTATCCAGGACCGCCCGCGCGCTCGCGAACTGGCCTTGGCGGACTACCCCGAGCCCGACCTGAAAGCCTTGCGCCACCGCTACGGAGAGGGGCTCAGCGATGAGGAGCTGATTCTGCGCGTATATGTAGACGAAGATGCCGTCGCACTGGCCCGCGCAACACCTCCACCGACGGAAGAGGCGCTCGCCGGATCGTCTCTGGTCGATCTGGTTGCCCGGTTGAGCCGGGTGGAAGGCCGCGAACTGATATCGCTCAGGAAGGGCGATATGAAACTCACCCTGCACGGAGGTGGCGGCAACCGCGCGCCGGGCGGATGAGTGCACGATACGACACAGGCTGTTCTTAGATGGGAGGAACCTCGAAATGCGCAAAATGTTCAAAGGGCTGCTCGCGGCGATGCTGCTGGCACCGGCGGTGCCGGCCGCGGCACAGGATTTCCGCGTCCTGAGCAGTTGGGACGCCAGCTACGCACCGGTCGAGAATGTGCTCGACCCCTTCATGGAAAAGCTCGAGGCCGCGTCTGACGGTACGATTCGCCTTTCGCGCGCCGGCCCCGAGACGATCCCCCCCTTCGAGCAACTCGACCCGGTTTCTCGCGGGCTGTTTGACATGCTGTTCACCAACGGTGCTTACCACTACAATGATACCGCGGTGGCAATGGCGCTTGATGCCTTGACCGGTGATGCGGCAGCGCTGCGCGACGCGGGGATCTGGGACTTCGTCGATGAGCATTACCGCGAACGAGGGCTCAAGCTGCTCGCCGTGCTCTACGATCTGAATGGCTATCACATCATTCTGCGAGAACCGCTGGGAGATGACGCCTTTGATGGGCGCCGTATTCGCGGAACGCCGATCTATCATCCCGTTATCGAAGCGTTGGGCGGGGCCCCCGTCGTGCTGCCCGGCAACGAGATTTACCCCGCGCTGGAGCGCGGCGTTGTCGATGGCGCGGCATGGCCCACCGTCGGGGCGGTCGGTTTTCGCTGGTTCGAGGTGGCCGACTACATGATGCGACCCTCCTTCGGGCAGGTGGGGCACCCGTTGTTCATGTCGCTGGACAGCTGGAACGCCCTTGACGAGGAAACGCGCGAGCTCATCGAGCGCGTTGCGCAGGAATACGAGGCTGAAGCGCTCGGGCATTTCGACCGTATCGTGGGCGAAGAACAGGCCATCCTCCAAGAGGAAGGCATGAGCGTGACGGAACTCTCGGACGAGTTCCTGCCGGCTCTCGACGCTGCCTGGTTCGAGGGCGCAATGGATCTGGCGGCCAGCCAGAACCCGGATGCAATCGCCGAACTGCGCGAGCTCGCCCGCGCCGCCGGCATGACCCCCTGATCAACTCAGGCCCGCCCCGGCACCGGCCGGGGCGGGCACCACCGGCGCTGTCGTGCGCCCATTGTCGGAACTGACCCATGCCCGGCTCCCTCGCCTCCTTGTTGTCGTTTCTCATCGTCGTCCAGGATGCGGTCTCGCGTTTCACTTACTGGCTCGGTGCTGCGGCGATTGGGCTGATCGTCGTTATCTTTTCCTACGAGGTGACGGCGCGGTACCTGTTTTTCGCCCCCACCTACTGGGCAAGCGATTTCGTTTCGTTCCTCCTGCTGATCTCGGTCTTCATGGTCATGCCGTGGCTTACACGGGAGGGGGGGCATGTCGCTGTAACGCTCCTTCCCGATACAATGCCGCCGCGACCCGCGGCGTTGCTGCTGCGCGCAGGCTTCCTTGTCGGAGCGGTGGTGTGCATGTGGGTGGGCTATATCAGCGTGCTCGAGAACGTGAATCTCTATCAGCGCAACGTCAGCACGCTGACCACAGTCCGGATTCCGAAATGGACGCTTACGGCGCTGATTACCTACGCGTTGTTCAACTCGGGCCTCCATTTCCTGCGACTCGTCTTTACGAAGCAGCTTGGCGGTGGCGTGTCGAGGCAAGCCGATGTTTGAGGGGATTTCTGGCGTCGTCCTGGGTGTGCTCCTGCTTCTCGCTCTCATGGCGATGGGAATGCCGGTCTTCGTGGCGTTCATGCTCATAAACATTCTCGCGGTCGGCCTCATCCTCGGGCCTGCGGGCTACGGGATGTTCATCAACAGCCTTTACGAGACCACGACGACCGGCTCGCTTGTCACGATTCCGCTGTTCATCCTGATGGGCGAAATCCTGTTCCGGTCCAACGCCGTCGATGTGCTCTTTCGATCCATCGACACTCTGGTGGGCCGGGTGCGCGGCCGTCAGTACGTGCTTGCCATCACACTCTCGACCGTTTTCAGCACGCTTTCGGGCGCGGCGATGGGCGTGGCGGCGATGCTCAGTCGCTCCCTCTTGCCGGTCATGATTGCGCGTGGTTACGATCCGAGGCTCTCGGCAGGAAACATTATCGCCGGGGCGAGTCTCGCGCCGCTGATCCCGCCCAGCGTCCTGGTGATCATCGTCGGCACCCTTGCGGGGGTGTCGATAGCGGGGCTGCTGGTTGCGGGGATCCTGCCCGGGCTTCTGATGGCGGCGATCTTCATGCTCTACACCTTCGGCCGGATCTGGATGAACCCCGACCTGGCCCCTGCGGGTGATGAAGCGGCAACGCGGCCGGGACCCGGCGAAATGGCGCTCGCGCTCTTGCGGATTGTTCCCTTCTCGATCGTCATCCTGATGGTGATGGGACTTATCCTCATGGGAGTCGCGACGCCCACCGAAGCTGGCGCCATGGGCGTTGTCGGCGCCTTGATCACGGCGGCGATCTATCGCCGGCTGAGCATCGCGATGATCGGTGAGGCGCTGGGCGCTGCTGCGCGCATTTCGGGCATGATCCTGATCATCATGGCCAGTTCGAAGCTGTTCAGTCAGCTCCTGGCTTTCACCGGGGGGGCCACCGCGCTTACACGGTTGGTCGCCGATCTGGACCTCGCGCCGTGGATGATGCTGATCGTGCTAATGGCGCTGCCATTCATTCTTTGCATGTTCATCGATCAGATCGCGCTGATGCTCATTATCATCCCGATCTACGTGCCGATCGTTGCGCTTCTGGAATTCGACCCGGTCTGGTTCTGGCTGCTGTTTCTGATCAACATAACCGTTGGCGGCATGACGCCGCCTTTCGGTTACACACTCTTTGCACTCAAGAGCGGCTGGAGCGAGGGGAAGCTTTCGACGGTGTTTGCCGCCGCCTGGCCCTTCGTCATCCTGTTCCTGATCGGTATCGTGATCCTCGCCGTGTTTCCGGGGATCGTGACCTTCCTGCCAGGGCTCTTGTAACGACACGGACGAGGAGACACCGATGACCGAACGCATGGATAAGCGTGTTGCTGTGGTAACCGGCGCGGCACAGGGGCTGGGGCGCGCATTTGCGCATCGCTTCGCAGCCGCGGGCGCGGTCGCCGTGGTGACCGACATTCGCGAAGAGCTGGCCGGCACGGTCGCTGCGGAGATCGAGGAGGCTGGTGGCGAAGCGCTCGCCCTTCCGCTCGATGTCGCGGATCAGCATTCGGCAGAGCGCGTGACCGGGCAGGTGCTCGAACGTTTCGGGCGCCTCGATATTCTGGTCAACAACGCCTCCATATTCTCCAGTCTCAAGATGCGGCCCTTCGATGAAATCCCGGTGGAAGAGTGGCGGCGCGTCATCGACGTAAACCTTACCGGGGTCTATCTGTGTACCCGAGCTGCGGCACAGCCGATGAAGGCCGCAGGGTGGGGGCGGATTGTCAACGTTTCTTCAGCGGCGGTTCCCATGGGACGGCCGAACTACCTGCATTACGTTGCCTCGAAGGCGGGGGTGATCGGGTTGACCCGTGGACTCGCGCGGGAACTCGGCAGTTGGGATATAACGGTCAATGCGATCCTGCCAGGTGCAACGGACACCGAGGTTGAGCGCGAGACCGTGACACCGGAACAGCGCGAAGCGCTCATCGCAATGCGCTCGATCCGCCGTGCCCAGAGCACCGACGATCTGACCGGCGTGGTACGGTTCCTCGCCTCCGATGACAGCGCCTTTGTGACCGGCCAGAGCCTGGTCGTCGATGGCGGGGCGGTGTTCCTGTGACGGGGCCGCGCAACGGTGGCGCCGGGGTCGGCGCGCAAGGCACCGTCTGGGGCCGCAGGCTCGGCTTCGGCGACAGGCCGCTTTTGCTGGTGATCGATCTCGCGCGGGCCTTCACCGAACCGGGGCGCCCGCTCGCCGCTGATTGTGACCAGGTCATTGCGGCAAGCAACCGCCTCATCGCTGCCGCGCGCCCGGCTGGGGTTCCGGTCATGTTCACGGCTGTCGGGTACGATCAACCGGATTTTTCGGATGCCGGGCTGTGGGGGCGCAAGATCGGAGGACAGCAGGATCTGTTGATCGGCTCAGACGGGGTCGAGATCGACCCAAGGCTGAATCGTGCACCTTCGGACCCCGTTCTGGTGAAGAAATATGCCTCGTGCTTCTTTGCCACCGATCTTGTAAGCCGCCTCAATGCCGCCCTGTGCGACACCCTGATTATCGCCGGCGTCACCACGAGCGGCTGCGTGCGCGCAACCGCCGTGGACGCGATCCAAAGCGGCTTTCGCCCGATCGTGGTTGAAGAGGCAGTCGGGGACCGCTGGCCTGAAGCGCACACGCAATCGCTGGCCGACATGCAGGCCAAGTATGCCGATGTGCTCCCCGAGGACGCGGTTCTCGCGCATCTTGCGCGTAATTCGTCGGGGTCGGACGACGGCACAGCCGGCGATCAGTCCCTTTGAGCGTGCATCCGGTTCTCTGCCGACGGGCCGCTGAGGGGGGCTCGCGACGTCGGGGCGGCCGGTGATCGGCGAGGCGTTCGCACTGTTCTCGGCCGCCTGCTTCGGTCTCGCCGGGGCGGCTATCGCGCGTGGCGCTCCCGATGCGCGTGGAGATAATGGGGCCTTTCTCTCGATCGTGCTCACAGCGCTGCTCTCGGGGCTTCTCTGGTTGGGCATGGGGACGCATCTTCCCTGGCCGCCCGACGACCCGGCGGTGCTCATGGCGATGGGGTATTTCGTGCTGGCCGGGGTGCTTTCCACGGTGCTTGGCCGGCTCGCCATGTTCAGGTCCGTCGCGCTGGCCGGAGCGATCAGCGCCAGTCTTTTCCGCCGGCTTATTCCCGTCTTCGCAGGGGCACTGGCCTTTGTCGTTCTCGGTGAAACGGTGGGCGCGATCGAAGCGGCAGGAATGGTCGTCGTCCTTGGCAGCATCGCACTGGTCATGTCGGAGGGGTGGCGGCGCGGACGGGGGCGGCGCCCCGGGACCGATGCCGAAGACCTGCCCGGCAAGCGGCTGGGGCAGGGGTACGGCGCTGCCTCCGCCGCGTTCTATGGCGGTGCCTATGTGACCCGGAAGCTGGCCATGCGCCACGTGCCCGACGCGGCGCTCGGGGCCTTGGTCGGAGCAATTACCGGGATCGTTTGGTATCTGCTCGCTGCGACTGTCAGCAGACGCTATCGCGCAAGTGTCCTCGGGCTTGTCAGCACCACCAGCCGCTGGCAGTTCGTTGCTGCCCTGTCGATGGCGCTCGGCCAGACGTCGCAGTTCTTCGCTCTCGCCAATACGGATGTCGCAACGGTGGCGATCATCGGCTCAACCGAAGTCTTCATCAGCACCTACCTCGCCGCCTTCGTTCTGAGGACCGAGCGCAGGCCGAGCCTGCTCGTCGTCATTGCCAGCCTGATCGCCACATTCGGTGTGGTCCTGGTGGCGGTCGGTTGAGGTTGCCGTGCGGCCAGTTGAGCCAGGGTCGCGACGGCCGGCCCATGAGTGCGCCACTCGCGCGAACGACTGTCAAGTATCGGAGGAAACAGGATGAAAGAAGCACCCGAACAGCCCGTCGGCAATCTCGCACCGGCGCAATGGGGCAGTGACGTCATCGCAGCAATGCTCCGCCGACTCGATGTGCGGCATGTCGCGCTGAACCCGGGCTCGAGTTTTCGCGGCCTGCACGACAGTCTGGTCAACCATCTCGGCAATCGTGACCCGCAGATGCTGCTTTGCCTGCACGAGGAGCATGCCGTGTCGATTGCCCATGGCTGGGCCCGGGTCACGGGCACGCCGATGGCCGTTATCCTGCATGCGAATGTCGGACTGATGCATGCGGCCATGGCGCTTTACAATGCCTGGTGCGACCGCGTGCCGATGCTCGTATTCGGCGCGACGGGGCCTGTAGATGCCGCTGCCCGGCGACCCTGGATCGACTGGCTTCACACCTCGCGCGACCAGGCGGCGCTGGTGCGGCCATATGTGAAGTGGGATGATCAGCCCGCCTCGCTCGCCGCCTCGCTGCAAGCGATGGTTCGTGCCGATGCGATTACGCGCACTGCGCCGCACGCCCCTGTCTATGTTTGCTTTGACGTCACCGTTCAGGAGGCGCCGCTGGAGGCGGGCGCGCCGGCGCTGCCGGATCCGGTGCGCCACGCCCCGCCGTGCCCCGCGGATCCGCCGCAAGACGCGGTCGCCGACCTCGCGGCGCGACTCGCGGCGGCGCATGCGCCGGTGCTTCTGATGGGACGGTGCTCGCGCGATGAAGCAGACTGGATGCGCCGCATCGCACTGGCTGAACGCACCGGCGCACGGGTCGTCACCGACATCAAGACCGCCGCTGCCTTTCCCACCGATCACCCGCTCCACGCCGGAGCCCCCGGCTATTTTCTCTCGGAGGGTGGGGCCGAGGCGCTGCGCGCGGCCGATCTCGTGGTGGCTTTCGACTGGGTCGATCCCGCCGGAACGCTGGCCCAGGCGGCGGCCGCGCCCGAGTTCGTGGCGCTGGTCGGGCTCGATCATCTGCTGCACAATGGCTGGAGCTTGGACCATCAGGCGCTGTCGCCCAGCGATCTGCACATCGCGGCGGCACCCGACCGGGCGGTCGCCGCGCTTGTCGAGGTTCTTGGCGCCGAAGGCCCGGGATCCTGCGAGGCCCCCCCGGTCGGGCCATCAGCGGAGGCGCCGGTGCCCACCGGCGAGATGGATGTCCGGGGGCTGGCCGCAGCCTTGCGTGCCGGGCTTGGCGGCGAACATGTCAGCCTGTTGCGGGTGCCGCTCGGATGGGACGGGGCGAGCTGGCCCTTCCGTCACCCGCTCGACTATCTGGGCTTCGACGGCGGCGCCGGCATCGGCTCGGGGCCGGGCATGGCGGTGGGCATGGCTATGGCCCTTCACGGCTCGGGGCGTCTGCCGGTGGCGGTGCTGGGCGATGGTGACTACATGATGGGGGTCTCGGCGCTCTGGACGGCGGCGAGATACGGCGTGCCGCTTTTGATCGTGGTGGCGAACAACCGGTCCTTTTTCAACGACGAGATCCATCAGGAACGCGTCGCGCGCGAACGCGCTCGTCCGGTCGAGAACCGCTGGATCGGTCAGCGTATCGGCGGGCCCGACATCGACATCGCAGCGATCGCGCGCGCGCAAGGGCTCGACGCGTATGGCCCGGTCGAGGATGCGTCCGAGCTGGCCGAATTGCTCCCGGACGCGGCGGCGGCGGTGCGCGAGGGCGCGGCAGTCGTCATCGACGCGCGCATCGCCGGAGGGTATTCTGCGGCCATGACACGGGGAATGACCGATACAGCGCAAGGCTGACCGGCAGTGGCATCGGGCAATCCTGCCGCGGTACGAGAGGGAGGCCGAGGGCGGACCTCGGAACAGTGGGGCCAAGCGGTTCTGTCGATCCCGCAGCAAGGTTGATCAGCGAGGCCGTGGAGCAGCCCCCAGTGGCGGCGGTCCGGCAGGCGCCGCGGCGCGTGCGTCACGCGTTCGGTTTGCGGGTCGCTTCGCAGGCCCATCGTCACGACGGTTCGCCGCGAGTGTCAGCGACGACCTCGAGGCCGATAGGTGGAATACGAAATCGGCCCGTCAGGAGGCGTGTGAACCTCCGTTACGCGAAGGGGGCGCTGGGTTGCTGGCTGGTCGGCGCCTGCCGCTCAACGCCTGATCGGGGTCATGGAATCACCTCGGTCGCTGCACCCTCGCGGGTGAACATGGCCTTGCGGTCCAGCCACACGACCAAGGCGGCAAGCGGCACGAAAAGGTAGAAATCCCAGGGCTGCCCGTCGGGCCATATCGGCATGTTGAGTTGCCAGTGAAACAGCACCGCGATCAGGATCGAACCGCGCGCGGCATTGAAGAACCCGGTCAGGATCACGCTGGCTGCCACGGCGCCGACCAGAAAGGCCAGCAGGCCGAACTCGCTTTGCGGCGTGCCGGCCAGATAGAAGGCCGGCACATGCCAGATCGCCCAGAATGCGCCGACCACCAGCCCGGCCCAGAACGGCGCCATCCGGCGTTGCAGCAAGGGTGTGGCATAGCCGCGCCAGCCGAACTCCTCGACCGGGCCAAGGATCAGCATGAAGCCCATCAGCACCAGCAACTCGCCGATCGGCGGCTGCACCAGCGCCTCCGCCGTCAGCGTGCCGGTGATGGCCGCGCCGATATAGGACACCGCGGGCAATACCAGGATCAGCAGCGCCCACCACGCCAGCGGCGCGCGCCACAACAGCAGACGTGACAGAAATCGCCTGAGCCCCGCCAGCCCCCCATACCAGAATACCAGCGCGAAGGCGGCGATGGCGGGGGCATACACCGCCAGGATGAAGAGCGGGTGAGCCGCCCGCACCTCGCCGAACAGCGCTTCGATCGGTTCGGGAAACGCCATGAACAGCCCTGCCAGCCCCCAGGCAATGGCGAAGGCAAATGCGAAGAAGACCCAGACCGACTGGGGCGGAGGATCAGGAACCCTGGTCATGATGCATCACTATCAACCAGAAATGCTGCCTCGGCAATTCGAGCCGAAGGTGGACATCGCCCTCACGTTGACCGCTCCCGAAAGCGGCCTTTACGGGCGAGGTCGCTCGACTCGAGAGTCGACGCATGCAGCATGACGACCAGCGGGAACCATCGTTCAATGATTGGCGCGAACCAGGTCGTGACGGATACGCGCATAGGCGGTGGCGAGTTCGCGGCAGCCGAAGTCAAGATGCCCGGGCCGTGGTTCCAGCCTTGACCAGGCGAACTCCGCGATCCGCACCCAGCTCAGGCCGGCCGATTTCATGCGCCGCGAGCCACAGGTCTTCGGGTCAGTGTTCCGGATCGCAACCAACGCCAAGGTTGCGCCTCATGTCGTCCCCCAGTTCCGTTCAGGCCGATGCAGACGGCGTGTCCCGAGTGAAAGATGGTCAGATCAGCACCCGATGCTCGGCTTGACCGCTTCCGATGGCGCGCGCGCGGAAAGTCGCGCCGTCAAGGGTAGTCGGAGTCGTCCGTCCTTCGCGGGCGGTCGTGCAGTACAGATCGCCGAGCGTGTCCCCGCCGAAGGCCGGGCAAGAGGTGTGCGCAGCGGGAAATTCCACCGCGCGGAGGAACTGCCCGTCCAGCCCATAGCCCGCCACCCGCGATGCGCCCCATTGCGCGACCCAGAACACGCCCGCAGCGTCGATGACCGCACCATCGGGGTTCAACCCGTCGTCGCGCAGATCCAGCCAGCATTCCGGCATGCCCAGCGGCCAGCCCTGCGCGTCGAGCGTCACGCGCATCACTTGCCGCCGCGGAGTGTCGGTAAAGCACACGCTTAGCCCGTCGGGGGGGAAGCTGATCGCGTTGGGAATGCTCAGTCCCGTGTAGAGCCTGCGCAGTTCGCCCCGATACCAGCGCCAGATGCTGCCCGCGCCCGGCGCGGCGCTTTTGTCCATGGTGCTGATCCAGAAGCCGCCCTGCGGGTCCGCGCGGCCGTCATTGGAGCGCGTGCGCGGGTTCTCGGCCTCCAGCGCGCAAAGCGTGCGCGACTTTGCCGTTTTCAGGTCGAACAGCATGAGCCGGGACTGCGACGCGATGATCAGGCCCGAGTCATCGATCCATCCCATGGCCGAAACCATCTCGTCGAAATTCCAGCTTCGTGCCACGGAATGCAGCCGGCAGCCCGTGATGTCGAACCAGAAGAATGCCTCGCGCGCGGGGTGCCAGAATGCCCCTTCGCCCAGTTCGCACCGCGTGTCGTTGAGCGGCATCATGTGCGCAGATCCAGTGCAAGCACGGCTTCGCGGGCTTTCATGGCGACCCGGGTTTCCCCGCCAGGGATCACATCGGCGGGCGCCGGCCGCTTGCATCGCGGCGCGATCATCCCGTCACCACCACGCCGCCGTCGATGACCAGCGCCTGACCGGTCATCGCGCGACTCGCGCTTGAGGCGAGAAACAGCGCACCGCCCGCAATATCCTCGGGCTTCAGCGTATCCGGCAGGCACTGGCGCGCCATATGTGTGGACAGCGCTTCGGGCGTGACCCATTTTTCCAGTTGCTTGGGGGTCATCACCCAGCCGGGGGCCAGCGCGTTGACGCGGATTCGGTCACTTCCGAATTCGCGCGCAAGGCTGCGTGTCAGCCCGTTGAGCGCCGAATTGGCGGCGGTGTAGAGCGGATAGCCGGTGTTGCCCATCATGTAGCTGATCGAAGTGATGTTGATGATCGCCCCTGCGCCGGCCGCCTGCATAGCCGGGATGACAGCCTGACACGCCGAAACGCAGGCTTTGAAATTGATCGCGAGCGCCCAGTCCATGAATTCGGGCGTGACGTCGGCCAGCGCGTGGCGCTGATCATTGGCGGCATTGTTGACCAGCACCTGAATGGGGCCATGAGCCTCGCCAGCGGTCGCGATGGCCCCTGCCAGCGCCTCCGGGTCGGTGATGTCACAGGCGATGAAAAGGGGGCGGTTTCCCGTTTCCTGCTGCATCCGCTCACAAAAGCCGGTCGCGTCCGAGCGCTGCACGAATGCGACCTGCGCGTCCTGGCGCAGAAAGGCTTCGGTAAGCGCCGCGCCGATGCCCGCGCCGCCGCCGGTGACGAAGACGGACGCGCCGCTCAGGTCGGGGTAAGTCGGATGGGTCATTGATGGTTCTCCCGCGTTCCGGGCCGGCCGACCGAAGCCGCGCGTGAAGGATGCCTCGGCATCGTCGAGTCGCAGCCATTCATCCGGACCACCCCGTCCATTGTGTGGGCGCCGATGCACAAGGCAATCGGCCTCGCCTGCCGGTTACGACAGGGCATCGTCGCGCGATTCATCTGCGTCTCATCCAAGTTTGTCACGCGAAACCTGACCGACAAGCCGGTCGCCGCCCTCGTCGTGGGCTTGTCCACCGGTGTCAGCGCGCAAGGGTGCCAATTGCAGCGCGCATGCTCCGGCGCGACTTTCGCCGCAGATGCGAATGCTGCATCCGGACGGCCCGCGCGATCGCGCCGCGTTGCAAGTATCCTTCTGCCCGGGGCTGCATTTTTGCGCTCGGCCGCCGGCGAAGCCCTTGTAACCGCCTGAAGAACCGTGTCCTCTGTCACCGCCGCGCAAGGGAGATGCCCATGACCCCACGTTTCGCAGCCCGAATGCAGCGGGTGAAGCCCAATGCCATCGGCGAGCTTCTCGCGCTCGGCGCGGACCCTTCGATCACTTCCTTCGGCGGTGGGTATCCCGATCCGACGCTGTTTCCTGCCGAACGGCTGGAGGCGGTATTCTCCGAAGCTTTGCGCGCGCCCGGCGGGTGGTCCATGCAATACGCCCCCTCCGATGGTCTGCCGCGTTTGCGCGAACAGGTGGCCGCCTTGATGAGTGAGGACGGCACCCCGTGCAGCGCCGAGGATGTGCTGATCCTGCAAGGCAGCCAGCAAGGGCTCGAATTCGCGGCGAAGATGCTTGTCGATCCTGGCGACAGGATCGTCACGGAGGATCCGACCTTCCTCGGTGCACGGATCGCGTTCGATGCTGCGCGGCCCTGTTATGCCGCGATCCCGCTGGATGCCGAGGGAATGCGCATGGACGCGCTCGAAGAGGTTCTGGCGACCACCCCGCGGGTGCGGATGATCTACACGATCCCGGAGTTCCAGAATCCGACCGGCGTCACCCTCTCGCTGGCGCGGCGCAAGCGCCTGATCGAGTTGGCCAACCGGTACGACCTGGTGGTGCTGGAGGATTCGCCCTACCGGCAGATCCGGTTTTCCGGGACCGCGCTGCCCACGCTCAGATCGCTTGACACGCAGGGACGCGTGATCCATCTCGGTTCGTTTTCCAAGATTCTGGTGCCGGGGCTTCGTGTGGGATGGGCCGTCGCCAATCCCGAGCTGCTCGATCGGATGAAACTGCTCAAGGTTGCCGCCGACACGCAGACCTCGACCCTGAACATGGCTGCGACCAGCCTCTTCCTCGACCGCTACGATCTTTCGGAACACATCGCGACCCTGCGCGCCGCCTATGGTCGCAAGAAAGAGGTGATGCTTGGCGCGATCCGTCAGCATTTTCCGCAGGAGGTGACGGTTACCGATCCCGAAGGCGGGCTCTTTACCTGGGCGACCTTCGATGAGGGGTTCGACGCGACCGCGTTCATGCGCGATGCGGCCCTGCCGAAGGCGCGTGTTGCCTATGTGCCTGGCGGAAGCTTCTTTCCGGTGACCGAAAGGCCCAATCATGCACGCTTCAACTATTCCGCCCAACCGGATGAGCGCATCGTGGAGGGGATCGCGACCCTCGGCGCCGTGCTCAAGGCGCATGCTTGAGGTGCGACTATGCCAGTGACACGCTATGCCGCCACCGCCACGATCCCTGACACCGCGCTTGCGCCCTGGCGTGACGTGCCCGTGTCGCTGGCCGTCGATTGTGCCTGCGGCGCCCGCCAGATCGACCCCGCGATCCGTCCATTGCGCCCCGCCGGTCAGCAGCCGCGCCTCTTCGGTCGCGCGCTGACCGTTCGGGTCGTCCCGCCCGACTTCGGCGCGATGCTGCATGCGCTCGACATAGCCGGGCCGGGCGATGTGCTCTGCGTGGATGCGGGGGGCGATGCCTGCACGGCCATGATCGGCGACATCCTTTCCGGCCATCTGCGCCGGCGCGGGGTGGTGGGCCTTGTTCTCGATGGTGCCGTGCGCGATGTGGCCACGCTCGCGGAATGGGATGATTTCGCCGTGTTTGCGCGCCATGTAACGCCGCGCGGACCGACCGGCGCGGCTGCGGGTGTGTTGAACGCCCCCGTCACCGTCGGCGGCGCGCGCATATCGCCGGGGGATCTGATCCTCGGCGATGATGATGGCACCGTCTGCCTGCCCCCCGCGACCGTGACCGGCGGTCTCGGCCCCGTGCGCGACAAGGTCGCGAAGGAAGCCGATTGGCAGGCGCGTCTGGCAGCCGGTGAGAGCGCGGCGCAGGTCTTCGGCCTCATCCCGCCGGAGAGCGCCTGACGTCGGTCGGCTGTCCGGGACCGGCGCGCGGCCGTGGCATGCAGTTCAACGATGCGGTGCGGCGAGACCCCGGCGCATCTCGTGACGAACGGCCAGAAGCGAGGCGATCACGACGAGCGCGGCTCCGAACAGCAGGGCCGGGCCGGGCGACTCGCCGAAGAACACCATGCCGATGATCGCGGCCACGACGAAACGCAGATATGGCACCGGGGCGAGGGCGCTGGCCTCGCCGACGCGATAAGCCTCGATCGTCAGCCACATGCCCAGTGCGCCCAGAAGCCCGGTCGCGGCAACGACAGCGGCATCGCCGAGCGCCAGCGGCTCCCACAGGAACCACGCGACGGGCGCCGATCCGAGCGTGGTCACGACCCCGATCCAGGTCATGATGGTTGCGGTGTCCTCGGTGCGGCCCAGCAGGCGGTTGAGGACCACGATCGCCGCGCCACAGGCGGCGGCCAGCAATCCAACGGTTATCCCCGTCACCGACGCGCCGGCGGCCGGTCCAACGGCGATGGCGATGCCGACGAAACCGACGATCGTCGCGATCCAGCGGACGCGCCCCACCCGTTCGCCCAGAAGCGGAGCGGCCAGCGCCACGACAAAGAGCGAGGTCGTGAAGGTCAGCGTGGTGGCAAGCGCGAGGTCGAGGACGCGAAAGCTGATATAGTAGAGCCACCAGGTCACCAGGCTGGTCAGGCCCCTGACGACGTGCAGCACCGGCCGGTTCGTCGCAAGGCGCCTGACGTCGCCGAGGCGCCAGATGACCAGGGTCGAGAGCACAAGCTGCGCCGCCGAACGAAAGAAAACGATCTGCGCCTCGTTCGCCACCGGCGCAGAGATCCGTACCAACGTTGTCTCGGCGGTGAACACAACCGCAGCCAGCGCCAGAAGGAGCGCGCCCCGCAGGTTCCCCGCCGCGACGGAACCGGTGTCGGCCGCGCCTCGCCGCAAGGTCATGTCTCCTGTTCCCTTGCCGTCGGCGCGCTGGTTCGGGCGCCCGTGAAGGAGGCGCCGCGCAGCGCACCGCCCGCCGACGCGGCCGCGCGGTGGCGGCGGTGGCCCCGCCTCTCTTGGTCAGGTCTCGTGTCGCGCCTTGACAACATGCGCCGCTCAGGCGCCCTGCGGAGTCCGCGCGGGGGCAAACTTGCGTTCCAGATAATGCAGATAGGCCCGCGCGTCGTTCGGTGTCGCGCCGATGCCGTTCAGGAGCTCGGCCCGGCTGTGGGCGCGGCCATGACGCCAGACGAGATCGCCGAGGGCCTCGAGCAAGGCCGCGGCGTCGCCCGCATCCAGATCGTGCCGAACCGATGGACGGGCGGCGTCGAGGTGCGCCATGATCTGCGCTGCGGTGAGATTCCCGATCGTGTAGGTCGGAAACGATCCGATGTAGCCGGAGGACCAGTGCACATCCTGCAGGCAGCCAAGGTGATCGCCCGGCACCTCCAGCCCCAGATCCCGGCGCATGGCGTCGTTCCAGACCGCGGGGATATCCGCGACCGCCAGCGATCCGTCCATCAGCGCCATCTCGATCTCGACCCGAAGCATGATGTGCAGA
>CAZMBT010000005.1:16233-29089 GCA_964564395.1 uncultured Alkalilacustris sp. | reverse complement strand
GGATCAGGAAGAAGGTGCGCCAGGAATAGATCGACACGAAGATCGAGGAGATGAACATGGCCGCCACCGGCAGGGCCATGTGATGCATCACGCTCAGCGCGTGGGCCCAGACGTTTTCAGGCGGCGGCACCCTGACCATGCCCCCGGGCGGCGCAAGCGGCAGGATGAACGCAAAGAGCAGGATCAGGAAAATACCGTAGAACCACCCCGGAGCCGCGGATGTCGGGGCAAGTGCGACCACCGCGCGGTCGAGCGCACTGCCATATCTGCGTGACAGCATCAGCGCCATGAACACCGACACCAGAAAGACCAGAAGGTTCGCCGTGCCGAACAGCAGGATCGTGGCGGGCAGCCGTTCGGTGATGATGGCGGCAACCTGACGCGAGCCGCGGTCGCTGTGCATCTGCTCGGCCCGCCCCAGGTCGAGCAACATGGCGCGGCGCAGGTAATCGACGCTGCGCAGGATGAAGGGTTGATCCAGGTTGAGCCGATCGACCTCGAACTGCACCTGCCGCTCGATCGTCTCCGCACGCTCCTGCGGGGAAATCTGCGTGTCGGCGCGCACCTGTTCGGAGATTTCTGCGCGAATCTGGATCAGGCGCAGCTCATCGACCTGCCCGCCCATATTCGCCACCACGATGGTCAGGTACACCCCGATCATGACCGTGACAATCAGCGCCAGCAGCCGGCGCAGCACGAACAGCCCGACATGGCGCAGGTCGCGCAGCCACGCGTATCGGCGGGCGGGTGCAGGTCCGGCGGAGCTGGTCGGGGTCATCCGGGCCTCACTCTGTCAGGGACGGGGTGCCCGCAGGCACCGTTGCAAAGGCGTGCGAGGCAAAGGCCGGCATCGCCACCGGTCGGGCGGTGAGCACGATCTCGAGGCTGTTGGCCCCGATCCCGAGGGTGTCGATTTCCTCGGCCGACAGGTCAATCTCCCAGCGTCCTTCCCCCTGCGCAACCGCGTCACCGCGATGGATCAGATCGCCGTCGCCATCGAACAGCAGAAACTGCGCGGCCGCCACATCCTCGGTCGGATAAGGAGCGCCCGCGAAGCTCACGCGCAACTCGAACCGCGCTGCCTCGCCGCGATGCACCATCATCGGCCCGTCCAGCGTGAGTGCCGGGATCGGCGGGTCCGCAAAGCCGAGCCACTTGTCCGCGGGATCGGGAAAATCCGGGAAATGACGCAGCACCAGCGCGCCCTCCAGCGGGTAGACCGAATGCAGCATGTACGCGCCGTCACCGATCTGGAAATGCCGACGTTCCGCGCGCCAGCGGGCCAGGTTGTCATAGCGTTCGCGAAGCTCCTCGGCCGAGACCAGATCTCCCAGCAGCCCGGCGAACGGGACATGCTCGCTGGCGCGCGCGCGCTCGAGCATCGTATCGAGCACCGGCAGACTCGGCCCCGTCACCAGGCTCAGCCATTCGGCGCGGATGCTGTCGGCCTTGTGCGACGAGAAGGCGAGTTCGCCCTCCTCCTCAGCCATGATGGCAAGCGCCAGCACATGCCACGGCATGACGCCGGGGGTGCGCATCGCCACGATGGTCTCGCCGTCGGGGGATATCTGATCGCTGTAGATTTCCACCTCGAACGGGTCGGCCGAGACGACACGCCAGCCCCTGAAATGCCGCTCGAATGCCTCGAAGGCCGGAACATGGCTGGGATCGAACAGCGCGCTGTCGCCATCCGCGCGCGCGAAGGTCAGCGCCCAGGACACGAGCACATCGGCCAGCGACACGCGCGAGCCGTCATGCCAGCGACGCTCGAAATACCCGTCCTCGAAGCGCACCGTGCTGCAGGTGCGCGCTGTCAGCCCCGTCTGACCCGCCTCCTTGGCGGTCAGGAAGCGCTGCTGCCCGGCGTCCCAGGTCACCAGCGTGTCCGGCGGCACCGCGATGGGTCCGTCCGAACGCTCCAGCGTCAACCAGTCGAGCGTCGCGCTGACCGGGAGGTCGGGCGCCAGCCTGAGCGTGGCGGCGGCGACGCGCTGCGGGCGGTACAGCCCGGTGAACGGGTCGGGAAAGAAGGGCGCGTCATTGATGGCCCGCAGCACCATGCGGTCGAACAGCCAGTTCGTGCCCGCGACCGGATTCCAGGGCTCGGTCAGCACCGAGGGGGTCGCAAAGGTCATGGAGCCGCCCACCCCGTCACGGTCATGCAGCGTCAGCGGCCACAGCTGCGATCCGCGCACCCCGCCGGCAAGATCGACCGCCACGCGCGCACGCGCCGCGCGTGGGCCGATCTGCGTCTGATCGACCAGCCACACACGCGCCGAATCTCGCATCGACAGTGTCATCGCGCGGGCCATCATCTCCGTGCGTTCCTGCAGATCCGCATAGTCGCCGCGGCTGAGCCGTTCGGCCAGATCGTCGAACTCCGGTTCCGGCGTATAGGCCTGCCAGAGCGGATCGGCCCGCCCGCGGGGGGTATAATAGAAATTGAAGCTGTCGGCGCTGTCGCGCTGCACCACGATCGAAACCCAGCTGCCGGTATAGACATGCCAGCCCCCGGCCGACGGGTCCTGCGCGATCCAGATCCGCGACGATTCCTCGGCGCCGCGATAGAGCCGCTCGACGCGGAATCCCGCATCGGTCAGCAGATTGGCGATGTGGTCGCCAACCTGTCGGCGAATATCGTCATTGCGGATCAGAAAGCGCAGAGTGACCGGGCCGCCACGGTAATGCCATACCCCGTCGCGGCGCTCGGCGCCAAGTTCCGTCATCTCGGCCTCGATGACGCGGAGCGCATGCGCGCGATCGGGCTGATAGCGCAGTTCGACCTCGCGCGCCGAAGCGGCGAGGCGTGCGTAATCCGGCACCACGGTACTGATCGCCATGAAGCGGGGCCGCGCCAAACCGCCGAAGATCTCCTGCGCGATGTGACGCCGGTCGATCAGCCAGTTCAGCGCCTCGCGTATGCGCGGCACATGAAAGGGGTTCAGCTCACCGTCGCCGACTTCGGGCCCCGCCGGGTTCAGCGTCAGCTCCATCGACGATCCGAATGAGCGGTCGAATTCCACCCCCGGCGTCTCACGCAGGCGCCGGAACACCGTCTGGTTCGTCACGCCCTGCGCGTGCAGCTGATAGGTCCCGTCCGCGATCAGCCCGGCGACCTTGCCCATATCGCCCTCGGTGACGAAAACGATCTCGTCGAGCAGCCCGCCGCGGCGGCCCCCGACGTCGAAATCGGGCGCCGAACCCGGCCCGGCAACCGCGCCGTCCTGCGACCAGCCGCGCAGCGGCGCCGCGACCATCGCCGCGGAAAGGGCGGCCAGGGCGGCACGCCGCGTCAATCCGGTTTCGGGCACTGCTTACTCCGCTCGTTCGGGCCTCGACTGTCGTTGATGTCAGCCTAGCCAACAAGATGGCATCACGCAAAGTCCATCAACCGCCATGAGATGTGCGTCATGCGGCGCGCAGATCAAGCGCCCGGCGCCGATGCCGTACAGACCACAAGGATACGCGCATCCGTTGCGCCGCAGGAAACATAGACATGGCCGATCGCGCTGTCGAAATAGAGGCTGTCGCCCTGCTCCAGCGTGACCGGGGCGCGGTGTTCGGGAAATACCGTTACCTGGCCCTCCAGCACGAACAGGAACTCCTCCCCGCGATGGCGCACGAATTCGTCGAAAGCCATCACGTCGCGCGCCTTCAGCGTGCCCGTCATCGGGGTCATCGCCTTGTTGCGCATGTCGGGAAACAGCATTTCGTAAACGTAGTTCGGCGTTTCCTGACGCCTGAAGCAGCCGCGACGCGCAACCGAAAAACTGCCCGGTGCGAAAGAGGTGCCGTCCTCGGCGAAGAACTCGGCCATGTCCAGATCCATGCCGGCCGCCAATTGCAGCATCCGGTCATAGGTGAGCGCCATACGCCCCCGCTCGGCCTTGGAAATCGTGGATATGGCGAGGCCCGAGCGCTGCGCGAGCTTGGACAGGGTCCAGCCGCGGTCCTGACGCAGGGCGCGCAGGCGCCGCCCGAACGCGATCCGCTGGGCGTCCAGACTCGGCTCATTCGGCGCGTGCCCGGCTTGCATCGCCCCACGATAGGCACGGCAGCGACCGAGTCCAAGCAGTTTGCGCGCCACTGCGTTTTCCGATACGAAAATTTCCGTGAAGACCGGTTCGCCAGCAGGGTGTCACCAGCAATGCCTGAAAACCACTACGATGTGATCGTGATCGGCGCGGGGATCGCCGGCGCATCGGTGGCTGCCGAACTCGCCGCGTCGGCGCGGGTGCTTGTGCTGGAGCGCGAAGAGCAGCCGGGGTACCATACGACCGGGCGGTCTGCGGCGCTCTATACCGCCACCTATGGCCCGCCGGTCATCCGGGCACTGACCCGCGCCTCCGCTGGCACCTTGCTGGGCGACCACCCGCAGCCATTGACCCGGCCGCGCGGACTGTTGTTCGTCGCCCGCCGCGATCAGGTGGATGCGCTCGAACGGATGCAAGCGGAGCTTGGCGACGCCGTCACCCGACTCACGCCCGACGCGGCACGCGCGTATCTTCCGCTTCTGCGCGAAGGGCATATCCATGGCGCGCTCCATGACACGGGCGCATCGGACATCGATGTCGATGCGCTTCACCGGATGTATCTGCGCCGACTAGGCACGGCGAATGGCGTATTGATGACCAATTCCGAGGTGCAGGCGATCACGCGCGACGGCGCCGACTGGCTGATCCGCTGCGGCACCGGCGCGTTCCGCGCGCCGCGGATCGTCAACGCGGCCGGTGCCTGGGCCGACGAGATCGCCGCCCTCGCCGGTGTCAAACCCGTGGGGCTGGTGCCGAAACGGCGCACCGCCGTTATCGTGGCGCCCCCCGACGGCATCGACCCCGCACCCTTTCCGATGACGGTCGATGTGGACGAGACCTTCTACATCAAGCCCGAAGCCGGCAAGCTTCTGCTGTCACCCGCCGACGCGACCCCGTCGCCGGCCTGCGATGCCCGGCCCGAGGAACTCGATATCGCGATCTGCGTGGACCGGGCGCAGCGGGCGCTCGAACTGCCGGTGCGCCGGATCGAACACAGCTGGGCGGGGTTGCGCAGCTTTGTCGCGGATGGCTGCCCCGTGGCCGGCTACGCGCCCGAGGCGCCGGGCTTCTTCTGGCTGGCCGGTCAGGGCGGCTACGGCATCCAGAGCGCGCCAGCCCTCGCCCGCGCCGCCGCCGCACTTCTGGACGACCGGCCGATCCCGCAGGATATCGCCGCCGAGAGCGTGACCGCGGACGCACTGGCCCCGACACGCGCAACCCTCGAGGCATGATCCCGGTCGTCGCGATCGACTGCACGACAGCATGTCGGGTCTGATCGGGATTGGCGTTGGTCGGGCATGCGCGCGACCGAGGTGGGCGCATGCCCGGGCCGCAAGTGACCCGGGCGGCTCAGGCTCCGAGCCGGCGCGACATGCGCGAAACCTCCAGGCGACGGATCAGCGGCCCCGACAGGCGCGGATATTGCGAAACGTCGCGCCGCCCCTTGCACGCGAGCCAATTTGCCACGAAAAAGGTCCGGCATCGGCCCCGTAGCTCAGCAGGATAGAGCAACCGCCTCCTAAGCGGTAGGTCGCAGGTTCGAATCCTGCCGGGGTCGCCACTCGCGCAGGCGAATAAGTGCCGCATTCGGCTTGAAAATCCGACGTGCCAATAGTGCGACGACCCTGCAAGAGCGTCAACTGACGAAACCCGCATGGCAGCCGGTTCGCATGAACAGACCGACACGCGCCCGCGACCTGACCCCGCCCGGGTAAGGCGGGTGATAAATGGCGGGCAGCGGCTCGCCACCCGGCACCATCCGAAGCACATTGAAACCCCCATGTCGTGCGACGTGGCGCCGATCGAGCCGACACCGGCGCAAGGTCGCCGAGCGCCGGAGCCGTAGCGCTCTGGTCGAAGGCTGCACCGGGACCAGCCTGCCCATGGCCGCGCCCACAGGACGCCGCTTCCGACGGAAGGGACAAACCAGCGCCAGCCGATCCGCACAAAGAAATCCATGTGCGACCATAACGACAGATTCGATGCCTTGGACCGGGCATCAGCCGCATCCGTGCCACCACCCGTCCCGGTGCGGTCACCCGTGCAGACCGGTCTTGCCCCGCGATCGGGCGTATTCGTCGCCTGCGCATTCGGGGAGTCCCCTCCAATCCCCGGAATGGATGACCAGGGCGGGACCTGCGGACACGCTCCGGACGCGACCGGGTCCTGCGGTGTTGGAGGCGCATTATCCGCGCGCCCCGCGCAGATGCCTGCGCAAGAGCGGAACTGCGAGCGGAACGAGGATCGTCGCGATCGACAGCACGAGCAAGGTTAGCGCGATGGGGCGTTCAATGAAGATCGACCAGGAGCCGCGGCTGATGATCAGGCTGCGACGCAGGTTCTCTTCGAGGATCGGCCCCAGGATCAGCCCGAAGGCCAGCGGCGCAGGCGGTATCCGCATCATGTAGAGCAGATACCCGACGACCCCGAAAAACAGCATGACATAGACATCCACGATGCTGTTGCGGATGGCGAAGGAACCCACGACGCACAGCAGCGCGATCGCCGTGAACAGCAAGACCCGCGGGACACGCATGACCTGCGCAATGATCCGCATGAAGCCGAACCCGATCACCAGCGTGAGCACAACCGCCAGAAACACCGCGACATAGATCGTCGCGACGAAGCCGGGCTCGTTGGCGAACAGCATCGGCCCCGGCCGCAACCCGTGGATCAGCAGCGCCCCCATCAGAACCGCCGTGATCGGATCGCCGGGGATGCCCAGTGTCATCATCGGCACGAGCGAACCGCCCACCCCCGCGCTGTTGGCGGCCTCGGGACCGGCGATGCCGGCGGGCGCGCCCTTGCCGAAGCGGTCGGGGTCGCGGGCGAGGCGCTTTTCCATCGCATAGGCGATCGCGACCGAGATCGCCGAGCCCGCAGCCGGAATCGCGCCGACGAAGGTGCCGACCACGCCGCCGCGCAGCACCGTCTTCCACAGCCCGACAATGCGACTGATGGGCGGCAGCATGCTGCCGATACGCGGCACTGGCGGCAGCGCCCCGTCGCGTGTCGCGAGGTTTCGAAGAACCTCGGCGAGCCCGAAGATACCGACCGTGAGCGGGACCAGCTCGACCCCACCCTGCAGCGCAGCGGTCCCGAAGTCGAAGCGCGAGACATCGGTCAGAACGTCGAAGCCCACCATGCCGCAGATCAACCCGATCAGCCCGACCAGAATGCCGCGAAAGGTCGAGCCGCCCGAAGCAAAGGACAGAAGCACCAGGCCGAACACCGCCGCCATCGCGAATTCGGGGCTCGAAAAGCTCATCGCCACCGCCACGACGCCGGGTGCGAGCGTGATCAGCAGTGTCAGCCCGATGAGGCCGCCGATGCTCGAGGCGATCAGCGCATAAGCCAGCGCGTGGCCCGCCTGCCCACCCTGCGCCATCGGGTAGCCGTCGAACTGGGTGACGATGGCGCCGGGCGTTCCGGGAATGTTGACGAGGATCGCCGATATCGAGCCGCCATAGACGCTCGCGATGAAGACGGCGATGAGGAACAGCATCGCCGCGCCGGGATCGAGCCCGAAGCTAACTGGCAGCAGGATCGCGAGCGCCATCGTCGAACTCACCCCCGGAAGCGCGCCCAACACGATACCGATCGCGACCCCCGCCACCACGAGCAGCAGAAGCTGCGGCGTAAGCACCGCCGCGAGCAGCGTCTCCGCGAAATGTTCGAGGATCATGCGGCCCCCTCAGCGCGGCAACGGCACGAGCAGCAGCCCGGCGAATATGAAATGGAGGGCGAGCGGCAGCAACACTCCACCTGCGGCGGCCAGTCCTGCGTGCCGCCAGGACAGCCGCGCGCCCGCAGTCAGCGCATAGAGCCAACCGCTGGTGAACAGCCCGGCCGCGAAGAGAAACCCGATCGTGCGCATCGTCAGTGCCAGCAGGACCAGCGTGACCAGGAACGCCACGGGGCGCAGATGCGCGCGCGCGTCGCCGAGATCGCCCCGGATCCGCGCCCCGCGCGCAAGGCGCCACAGCCCGAGTCCGGCAACGGCAGCGCCACCGAAGGTCAGCCCCCAGAGCACCAGCAGCGCGAGCAGCGCCGGCCCCGGGTCTGGCGACGGGCTCTCGAGGCTTGCGCGCAGGCGTTCATTCGTCAGGTAGGCATACCAGCCGACCGCGGCCCAGACGAGAAAGAAACCGCCGGCCAGAAGATCGGTGCCCGCACCGCTCGGGGCGGCTTCGGGGATATCGGGATCTGTTGCCATGCCGGTCTCAAGGCGGGCCGGCGGCACACAGCCGCCCGCCCGCTCCTCGCTTACTGTTCCGCTTCCGCGAGTCCGGCCTCGAGCAGGACGGGGTACACCGCATCGTCGGTGGCCTGCATCAGCGCCGCGGCCGCGTCCGCGCCCTGCGGATCCAGGATCAGCCCGATCGAGTCGGCCGCGGCGCGGAATTCGTCCCGGTCCATCGCCGCAAGCAGCGCCGATTCGAGCGTCTCGCGCACGTCGTCCGGCATGCCGACGGGACCGAAGATCATCACATAGTCGGCGAAGACGAAGTCATGCCCGAGTTCGGCGAAGGTCGGCACGTCCGGCGCGCGGAAATGGCGCTCTTCGGCGGCCACGGCCAGGATATTGACGTCGCCGGCCTCGTGCAGATCGGCCACCATGGGAACCGGCAGCGTCGCCGACATCACTTCGCCCGCCACCAGCGCCGAAACCGTGGGCGCATAACCCTGGTAGGGCACCTTGGTCATCTCGACGCCGAGGGCCCGCTCCATCAACTCGGCGGTGAGGAACGAGAAACCGCCGGGCGAGTCGTTGCCGTTGATGATGGCGCCGGGGTCCTCGCGCAGGAAGTCGATGAACGCCTCGAGGTCCTCGATGCCGGTATCGGCGCGCACCGAAACGGCCGCCGGATCGATATTGACCAGTGCGAGCGGGTCCATCGCATCAAGCGCAGTGGCGTTCGGATTCATGTAGCTCTGGGCGACGGCATGCACGCCCTTGGTGCCCAGCGTATAGCCATCGGGCGCGGCCTCCTCGACATCGCGCACCCCGTTGGCACCAGCCGCGCCGGGTACGTTCGTGACGACGACGGAGACGGGCAGCTCGGCCTGGAGATGCTCGGCCACGAGGCGGCCGACCGTGTCCTGCGCGCCACCGGCCGGCCAACCGACAACGATGGTGATGGGGTCGTCCGGGAAGGCTTGCGCGGGACCGGTGGCACCGGTGGCGAGGCCCGCGGCAATGACGCCGGCGGCGGCGAACACAAGGGGGGTCGGTCTGGACATGACGTACTCCTGTCGGTTGGGCCGAACGCTCCCGGCCAGGGATGGGTCCGGCGATTGAGCCGGCTTGGCACCAGCCTCTTATTTGTTACCATACGAACAATAAACGGTCGCCACCCGCCTGGCAAGTCGCGTCTGATCTCCCCATCCGCGCGGCATCGCTTGTCCCGGTCAGAATGCGCCTATCGGGGGTGAACCGCAACGAAAGGTTGTACCAATCATGACGCATACTCCAGAGCCTCCCTCCTCCGACGATGCAAGTCCGAACCCCATGACGCCCGACCTGCCGAGCACGCGGCGTCGCGGTTACGTGCTCGGCCATCAGATCGGTTATCTTCTACGCAAGGCGCAGCAGCGGCATCTGAGCATCTTCTCCGCGCATATGAGCGAGAACCTGACCGCGCAGCAATTCGCTGCGCTGGCCAAGCTGCGCGAGGTCGGCGCCTGTTCGCAGAACTCGCTGGGCCGGCAGACCGGGATGGACAATTCCACCATCAACGGTGTGGTGCGCCGGCTGCATGACCGCGGCCTGATCGCGCGCGCGCCGCTGCCGGGCGACGAGCGGATGCTGCAGATCGACCTGACTGACGAAGGCGCGCGCTGCATCGACCGGGTGATTCCGATGGCGCGCGAGATCACGCGCATGACCCTCGCGCCGCTGTCGCGCGAGGAACGCGCGACCCTGATCCGGCTGTTGCGGCGCATAAGCTGACGCCGTTGCCCATGGTCGCGCGATCCCTTGCCAAGCGCGCCCGGCGGCGTCATACTTGTTGCTACACAAACAAACATGACACGCCGGAGGGGAGGCAATATGGCCCGACATGGCCACTGTCACCGGCGGCGGGGCGCTACAGGTCGTAGAGCGCGGTGAACTTGCGCTCGAGATAGTCCAGCAAAGGCCCCTCGCCCACCGCGGCGCCGGTGGCCGATTCGATCAACACGCGCGGCTCGTATAGCCCGCCATGGCGCTGCACGTTCCAGCGCAGCCAGGCCGTTGCCGGGCTCGGATCGCCCTGCTCCAGACTCGCTTCCAGCCCGGGGGTATCGGCGCGCAGCGCGGCATCCAGGCAACCGGCATAGACATTGCCCAAAGCGTAGGTCGGGAAGTAGCCGAACAGACCGATGGACCAGTGCACATCCTGCAGCATGCCGTGGGCGGGACGATCCACCGCCACGCCGAAATCGGCTTCGAAGCGGTGGTTCCAGGCGTCCTCGAGATCCTCGGGAGCGAGGCGACCGGCGATCATGTCGCGCTCCAGATCGAAGCGCAGCATGATGTGAAGGTTGTAATGCAGCTCATCGGATTCGGTTCGGATGAATCCGGGCTGTACACGGTTGACGGCGGCATGGAAGGCATCCGCATCCGGTGTGCTGAGCGGCCCGAACGCCTCGCGCATGGCGCTGAACAACCAGCCGGTGAAGGGACGCGACCGGCCCAGCTGATTCTCCAGGATGCGGCTTTGGCTTTCATGCACGCCCATCGAGACCCCCTGCCCGACAGGGGTGAGGGCATGCGCTGGATCCACACCCTGCTCATAGGTGGCATGCCCGGTTTCGTGGATCGTCGAATACAGGCAGTTGAACGGGTCGCTTCGCTCGATCCGGGTCGTGATGCGGGCGTCCGCGCCCCCGCCCGACGAGAACGGATGCACCGCAAGATCCAGCCGCCCGCGCGCGAAATCATAGCCGAAGCGCCGCGCCAGATCCCGCGCAAGCGCGAGCTGGGTATCGGGGTCGAATTCCCCGCGCAGCGGTGCGGGGGTGGACGCGCCCAGCACCCGGTCGCGCAGCGCCCGCAGTCTCGGACGCAGGGCGTCGAACAGCTTTGCGACCTCTGCCCCGGTGATGCCCGGTTCATAATCGTCGAGAAGCGCATCATAGGGGTCGCCGCCTTCGGCGATGGCCGCCGCCTCTTCGCGCCGCAGGGCGAGCATCTCGCGCAGATGCGGCAGGAACATCGCCACATCGTCGCGCGCCCGCGCCTCGGCCCACGCCCCCTGAGACAGGCTGGCGGCCCGTGCGAGCGCGCTGGCCAGACGCTCGGGCACCTTGATCGTGCGTTCATGTTCGCGGCGGATCAGGCGCAGCTGCGCCTGTCCGGCGGCATCGGGGGCTTGGGCCAGCGCCAGCCACTCGCCCAGACGCGGATCGCTGCGCCGCGCGTGCAGCACCGCTTCCATGGCGGCCATTTCCTCGGCGCGCTGCCCTGCGGCCCCGCGCGGCATCATGGTTTCCTGATCCCAGCCGAGCCGCCCCATCACCTGCGAAAGCGCCTGTGTGCGACGCGCATGCGCCATCACCTTCTCGAATGTGGTCATGCGCGGCCCCTTACGGATTGCACGGACGGATACTGCGCGTGGAACCGCGCCCGGATGATGGCGACGAAGAGCGCGATGGCGAGCGCCTGATGGGCGATGGCCAGCTGCCAGGGTGCGGCCTGCAGCACCGTCACGATCCCGAGCACGACCTGCGCGCCCAGTGCCGCCAGAGCCACGGCGAAGGCGCCGCGGGTGGCGCGGTTGGCGTTGCGCCGCGCGCGCCACCAGACAAACACACCGAAGGCCAGCAGCAGATACCCCAGCTTGCGATGCAGGAACTGCACCAGCCCGGCATTCTCGAACAGATTGCGCCAGAGGGGCTCCAGCACGAAGGCATTGGGCGGCAGGATCTGCCCGGCCATCAGCGGCCACTCCGGAAACGCCCGCCCGGCATCGATGCCCGCCACCAACGCGCCCGTCACGATCTGCAGGAAAGCGAAATGAATCCAGCCCGTCGCAAGCCCGACCAACCGCGGCTCGCGCGCGCGTCGCGCCTGCATCAGGGCCGAGTCAGGCCTGCCGAGCTGCATTACGTACCACGCGATAAGCCCCAGTATGATGAAGGCAAGTCCCAGATGTACCGCAAGCCGGTAGGAGGCGACGGCGATCATGCCCTCATCCAGCCCGGACGCCACCATCCACCAGCCGATGGCACCCTGCGCGCCCCCCAGCGCCCCGAGCCCCAGCAGCCGCGGCCACCAGCCCGGCGGCATGCGCCGCATGGCCAGGAAGCCGAAGAAACCGATCGCCCAGACCAGCCCGACCGCCCGGCCGAGCTGCCGGTGTCCCCATTCCCACCAGTAGATCACCTTGAACTCGGCCAGGCTCATGCCGCGATTGACCAGCTCGTATTGCGGGATCTCGCGATACTTGTCGAATTCGCGCGCCCAGTCCTGTGCATTCATGGGCGGCAGGGCGCCGGTGACGGGCCGCCATTCGGTGATCGACAACCCGGAGCCGGTGAGCCGGGTCAGCCCACCCACCACGATCATCATCGCCACCATCGCGAACAGCACGATCAGCCACAGCCGCACGGCGCGTCGCGCACCGGCATGCCGATCGATCAGCCCGCCGCTTGCCGGAGCTGCGGAACGGCTGTCGCGGGGGCTCTCGACTTCCTCGAATATGCTGCGTTTGCGGGACATTGCGAACTCCTGAGTGCGGCAAGGGTAGGGGGGCGCCCGAACCGCTTCAAGGGCCGTCGTCGCGCCATTTGCGCGCCATCTGTCGCAGCACCCCGTGCAGAAGCTGCACATCGGCGCG